>CAZDSN010000126.1:0-8750 GCA_964507675.1 uncultured Ardenticatenaceae bacterium
CTCCGAGCCCCTATTTTAGGAACCGCGTTCCTTCTGAGGAACGCGGTTCCTTGAGCAAGTTATTTAATTTCCAGGGAACTCATCATGGCATCTAACTTGGTCAAGTCGGGGGTGAAGGTGTTGGCTGCTTGTGGATTTAGCGCGCTGACTACGTTAGCCAGATAGGTGGGGAAGTCGCCGGTGAATTCTGGCGGCTCATTCCCGGTGACATTGCCATCTGCCGGCAAACTGGGATGGGCGACGGGCAGCACAGCGGCTACGTAATATTGCCCATCGCTGGTCACTCCCTGATACGTGTAAATCAACTCGTAATTGTTGATAGGGACGATACCCTGAGCAAACTCCGTCACGTAGCGCACTCCCTGACCGCTCTTGAACTCCAGGTACTGCACGTGCGTGTGCAAGACCTGGGTGGCATTGAACAACGGCAGGAAGGGCATCGTGGGACTCTCCTGAGGCGACTGCAGCAATGTTTGCAGCGCAGCGACGATCTGGCCCGCGCCTTCATTCACTTCTGCCAGCGCTGGCACAGGGTAGATGAAGATTTGCGGCTGCATGAGGTGGTTGCTAATTGGATACCCCTGGAGAGTTACCTGGGTGTACTCAGGCAGTAGTTCCCAGTAGGGGACATTCTCGCTGGCGGGCACAGCCGCCACCGTCTCCACCTGGAAGTTCGTGGCTATATCGCCGGCGTCCAGCGAAATATCGGGCGAATCGTCGGTGGCTGGAACGGTTGCTGGAGCCGTCGTCGAGGTTGGTTCTGACGTGCCCACAGGCGCGGAGGTTGCTGTGGGGTTGGGTTGTGGGGTGGTTGTGCCGGCAGTAGAACAAGCCGAGAGCAGCAGCGAAATCGCCAGGAGGCCCGTTAGTAACTGCGAGACGAATCTGAAACGCTTATTGGTGAACATTTTTTCTCCTGTTTGATTTGGGGCCATCATTTCTTCTCTTTCGCATCATCCAAAGCCACCCCGCCACAAACTGCTTCCACCTGTGGGGCTGGTTTGATGCGCCGCGCAGACTGGCGGCAGATCCGTGGACAACGAAGATGCCCCCTATTTCTCAAGGCATAGCTTAGGGCAAACCGGCGTGGCTATCTTCTAACCAAAGTTATAGTTGCGGTTATGTTTTTTGGATGGGCAAGAGGGAAAAAACAAGACCTGAAACACACGCTGCTTTTTTGCCCACACTTCCCTTTCGCATTATACTTACCGTCATTCTCGCGTCGCCTCACCGCTGCTACCATCTTACTCAAACTCGAACAACTAACCGGCCCGGATTCGTTCAACAGGATTCATGCGATGGCCTACAAGCTGGTTCTATCAGACGCCTTTTGACCGCACCGCATGAATCCTTATCTGTCGAACGCCGCGATCCTGCAGGCGCAGCGGGCGGCTACCGCCGCCGAATTTTCCCTATACCCGGCCCCGCCCAAAGCAGCGGGGCAAGGTGAGCGTGGCGTTAGGCGGACAGTAAGTTTACCCAGAGCAAAGGAGCAACCTCTTGCCCAGCAGGTTGATTGACGGGTACGGTTCTTTTTTTATTCCAACGAGCGTAACGAACCGCCCCACATGCATGTACGTAAAGGTAACAGCGAAACCAAGATCTGGTTAGGCACACTGGAGTTTGCCTACAACTATGGCTTTGCCGAAAGAGAACTGACGCGCATTCGCCGCGTCACAAGGAGTCATCTGAATGAACTATTCGACTTATGGGATGGGCACTTTGCCGGCTGAGGCGGTGAAACTTGTGCAGATTGCCAGCGTCGCATTTGTGGATGATATGCTGGCGCTGCGTTTGAGCGATGGTCGGATTCTGCAATTAGACATGCGACAGCATTCCTGGTTGCGTTGGCTGCTCGAGGCCACACCTGAACAACGTGAGCTTTGGGAAATCGTACCGTCCGGGGGCGGTGTGTGGTGGCCCGAACTCGATGAAGGCGTCGAACTCCAGCCATTGCTGGATATGCAGTCTCTGATCTGAAATGTGGACGTTGGCAACAGGACAAGCCCTATTTGCCGGATTGCTATCGTACACGCCGCTGAATCTGCGACGGGAACGTCACATAGCTGTTTTTGAACGCAACGTTTTGCGGCAAGTAGTGATTTTGTTTATCTTTGCTTCACCTGGTTCCGTAAGCGGCTGACCCGCGCGTCCGGTCGGATGCTGACGCTGATTTAACGCGGCGCTGCCTCAGACGCAGGCGGGCGGCGACGACAACCCCACCGCGCCCACCACCTGAAGTTGGTGCAACGCATTGTCTTTAGTTTTAGATGGAGGAGATATGCTGACAACGCTTTCTGACACGCTGCGAAAGTATGCGAAGGGTTGGTTGATTCTGGCGCTGCTGGCGCTAGAGGTCTTGTTCAATGCTGTCATTCTGCCAGGGACGCAAGCCAGGTTGGAAGCCAGTTCTGGTGGCGTGGGGCCAATTGATCTGCTGTTCTTTTATACGCCAGAGAAGGTGTATTCTATGGTTGCCGCCTATGGCGATGCGGGTCGCGCTTTCTATCGCATCTTTGAATTAACGGGCGATATTGTTTACCCTATCGTCTACACGTTGTTCTTTAGCCTGCTGATCTCCTGGCTGTTCCAGCGTGGCTTCCCGGCTAACAGTAACTGGCAAAGGCTGAATGTGGTGCCTTTTGGCGCCTGGTTGTTTGATTTGCTGGAGAATCTGAGCATTGTGACCATGCTTTCGTTGTATCCGGCTACGCCAGCCGTCGTTGCCATCCTGGCGACGATCTTTACCATGCTCAAATGGGGGGTTTTCGGCGTGGTCGTGGTGTTGGTGCTGCTGGGGGTGGTGATGGCATTGCGCAGCAGGCGGTAACGGTGAACAGCTTCAGCCAGATTCTGGCGGAGGGCGACCTGCGTTCGGATGGTTTTGCGGACGAGGTGGCCCGCATTGTCGCTGAAAACCCCACGCTGTTGCCAGATCTACTGGAAGCCCTGACCTTGCCCACTCCATCCGTGCGCGGGCGCGCGGCGGATGCTTTAGAAAAAGTGTCTCGCAGCCACCCCCATCGCGTCGCGCCTTATCTGCCGCACATCATCAGCGCGGCGCGAAACGATCATGTCCCCATGGTACGCTGGCATATGGCTATGGTTTTGGGACACCTGGCCCCGGTGTTACCTGATCTGTCAGAAGTAACGGCGACGCTGCTGGCGCTGCTCCAGGATGACAGCGCCTTTGTCAAAAGCTGGGCAATTACCAGCCTGTGCATCATTGCCAGGGAATCACCCGGCCTGACTGAATCCATTGCCAGCGAAATTGCCCCACTCGCTGCAAGCCCAGGCGCGGCAGTCTCCAGGCGAGCCCAAACGGCGCTGCGCGTCTTAGCCAATCCAGATGCGCCTCTTCCCCAAACGTGGGTCAAAAGCTCACCAGCCGCCCCACCTTAGCGCCACAAGTGTGGAACTGTTTTCTTGCCTTCCTGCCGGCCTATTCTTATACTATGAAAGTAAGAATCAGCTAGTCAGAAGCAGGTTCGTCGTGCAATCGCGCTGTGTAAGGCGCTGCATCACGCTTCAAGCAGAAGGAACGTGGTATACTGATGCCACGCACATTGACTACATCGTTTGCCCTGACAACATTGCCGACAAAATCGCCTCGAAGCGCCGCATGACCGTGCCAGAAGCTCGCCAGGTTTTGCTCAGTAAGCCGCGTGTCCGCTTTGCCGAAAAAGGGCATATTGCTGACAACAATGTGTATGCCGCTTTCGGCTAAACCTTCAGCGGACGCTATGCCGTGGTGTTTTTTGTGTACAAACCCGACACGGCCACCGCCATTATCATCAGTGCCCGGGACATGAGCACGAAGGAACGGAGAACTTATGGGCGTAAATAAAGTCAGTAGCATTTCCCAGGCAGATACTTTAGAGAAAATGGGGGAGTTCTGGGACAGTCATGACTTCACCGGCTTCGACAATCTAGAAACCCCGGATGTCGAATTTCAGATTGCCTGCACCGTACCCATTGAAGTAGAGCTGTTATCTGCCGTAGAGGAACAAGCAAGGCTACGGGGAGTGCAAGTTGAGACGTTAATCAACCTCTGGTTACAACAGAAATTGGTTGAGCAATCCCCGAAGCAGTCCCGCACCCGTGGCTCTGCGTCGAACAAAGGCCTGGAGCCGACTCGCTAAAAGTTCGCGGCTCAGGTCCTGGCGTTCGGCGACGGCACCCCCCCCCGCGTCTGCCACCTGAAGCTGGTTGCGGCGCATTGTCTTTAGTTTCAGATGGAGGCGGCATAAAAAGTAGGTTCATTGCACAATCGTACTGTGTAAACTGCCGCATCATGTTTTGAGCAAATGGATTAACTAGATTTCGGACAGGTCGAAAGATGAGCGGAACAACAGCCCCAAACGCCATTGTCAGGACAGGTCGCGGCTTGACCATTGCCGGCACGCGAATCACTTTATACAGCATCATGGACTACCTCAAAGCAGACTGGCCCCCCAAGCTGATTAAAGATTTGTTTGACTTAACTGACCAGCAAATTACTGATGCGATAGAGTATATCGAAGCCAACCGCGATGAAGTAGAGGCTGAATACCAGCTTGTCCTGCAAAACGCAGAAGAAAACCGCCGTTATTGGACAGAATTTAATCGCGAACACTTAGAAAAAGTTGCCGCCATGCCTCATAAACCTGAAAACCAGGAAATCTGGAGAAAACTAAAAGCCAGACAAGCACAGTTAGAAACAACATGACAGTCATTCTGGCTGACCACGATATTGAAGGGCTCATTAATGGGCGTGTTGGCGGCTGAAGGTTGGCTGGAGATGGTTGACTTACGGTTGGTCACATTTGCAGAAGCAGGTCTGCGGCTTGATAGCTCAGACGCCGAAGGGAATGTTCGGTATATTGAGGTAAAGTCTATGGAAGGATCTTGGAGCTCCCAAACGCCGGCCGCGGTTACCCAAGCTCAATTTAAAAAAGCTCAAGAGTTACGCGACCGGTTCTGGCTTTATGTCGTCGAATTTGCTCCCGATGACGAGCAATATCAGGTTCGTCCTATTCAAGACCCGTTTGGCAAAGTCAACCAGTATCTCTTCGATGACGGCTGGCGAGAGTTGGCTGAGGCTGGTGAACAGCTAGCAGCACCAGAGGCGTGAGCGTTGGTATGTGCAAATCGGTTCTGTCGCCATCCACCGTTATACCTTTGCGCAAATAGTGCGCTTATGGCAGGCAGCTTTGGGCTACAGTTCCAGCCAGATAGTTTGCCCTGGGTCTAACGTCACCGTAATCTGGTTGCCTTGCACCTCGTAAAAGGTGTGGGTGAAATGATCCATCAGCTGCTGCCGCCCGGTGGGCAAGCCCACTGTCACCCGCTGCGCTTTTTCCATGTCCTGATTGGCTAGCAAAGCTAGCTTGACTGACCAATCCTCATTGTGCCGGATGACGCCCCAGACGGCGGGGTTGTCGGTGTAGGTAAAGGTGAAAGTGTCTTTGCGGATGTCCGTCAGGAGCGAGGCGTGCTGCTGCCGCAGGGCCAACGTCTGCTGCCACCAGGCCGTTAACTGCGTCGTGTCCCCGGTCCAATCGTAGGCCATACCGCTGAACAGGGGCAGCGTGTGGCTGGGGAATTGGGCGATTTCTTCAGGCGTGAAACCCAGACCTGTGTTCACCGGGCGGCGTTCGCCGAATTCTGCGCCGCAGTGCAGGAAGGGCAGCGTGGGCAAAAAGGCAGCAATGGCCATGCCATAGCGCACAAACTGTTCCCCGCCCGCTTTGCTGATGGCCCGCGGCGTATTGTGGCTTTCCGTTGTGCCAAAGATGGGCAGCGGATTCCCCTGGCGCGCCAGATGGATCAAAAACTCCTCCAGTTCTTTTAGCTTGGGCAGCACGAACGGGAGGGAGCCAATCACGGCATTGTACCCGTCGGCCACGCCTTTTTCGGTGGCCTCAAAATTCTCATCCCAAAAAGCGAAATTCGGATTATGGCGGCGGGCTGTGGCGATAATGGCTTGCTTGAGTTCTGCCGGCAACGCATGCCCCATGTCAATCATGGCCCCATCAATACCAAACGTGGTCTGGTAATAAGGGATGATGTTGATAATGCGTTCCCACAGCGGTTGGACGGCGTTCTCCGGCTGCGCCAGTTCACTGCTGTACATGCGAATGGTGTTATAGGCAATATAGTTATAATGGGGGTGATCATACAGGCGCAGGAAGGTGACATCCCCCCAGGGCGGTTGGGGATCGTCTACCGGCCAGTCGGCAAAAGCGCCGGGGATGCGCCCTTTGCGCCCATTTTCATAATGGGCAATCCACCGCCCGTCTTCCATCTGTATCTGCTCTGGGGTAGGCGGCGGCAGGAACATGCGGCGGTGCATGATGTCGGGGGGCAGCAGATGCCCGAACTGCTGGCGATTGACGGCGGCTTCAATAGCCGTGATCTCCGTCTCGCTGAAGATAGGCATCCCATACCGGCCCGGATCATTGTCGCCGGGATCGCGGTCGCGCACGTCGGCGTTAATCCAGTAGAACCACTCTGGATGCTCCTTAACCCAGTCGCCGTCTTTGCTGCTGGTGCGGAAGACAAATTCTACCACCACCCGCAGCCCCAGATGGTGGGCAGCTTCCACAAAAGCGGCAAACTCTGTTTCCACGTCCAGCCCCAGGCTGGGTTCCGATAAATTCTGGTCCAGTTTATAGGGATTGCGAATGGCATAAGGCGAACCCATATCCCCCTTGCTGCCATCCTGGCCTACTGCCGTAATGGGCAGCAAATGGACTGTATTACAACCAAGCTCCTTGATATAGCGCAAGAGCATCAGGCTCTTGACGAAGGTGCCAACTTCGTTTAAGCCGCTGGGATTGGGGCATCCCAATTTCCCATCGTCATCGTGGTCAAAGGCCGTAGCGCTGCGTATGAAAAGATTGTACACTACCGCATACCGGCTCCAACTTCCTGAATGGGGATCGTCAGGATTGGCGACGCAATCTGTAGGCGGCTGCGCCATAATCCAATCTACTGTATTCAGCCACGTTTGATAGGGATGGACGCCAATGGCGGCGGGCGCATTGCCGGCAGCGAACCAGCGGCCGGGAATCAAATAGCTGTGATCAAACTCCTCTTCTGCTTTGGCAGCCAGGCTTTGTCGTAAGCGTTGCAGCGGCGATGCCGATTTGGGCGACATGTGTTATCCTTTTCCTTCTGTTAGATACAGGTGCACGTCAGCGCCGATGGCTACATCTAATCGAGCATGTCCGCGCAGTTAAAGAAGGGTGATGGGTGTCAGTAGCGAAAGTGTGCCAGATTATAGCCTGCCCATGCTTGAAAGGCGAAAGGATTCAACTTGGCCTCATTCATTTTGCCCGAAACGTTTGTCTGGCCTGATTACGAAGGTGGGTCCATTGCCAATGTGCCGGCAACTATCGCCGCCCTCCTTGATGCCCCCTTCACCGGTCTTCCGCCGCTGCGCCCGCCGTTGTGGCAGCCCCTGGCAGGGAATGTGCAGCGGGTGGTGCTGCTGGTGCTGGACGGATTTGGCAGCAACCTGGTAGAACGCAACGACGCCTATCTGTCGCGCGGGCTGCAGCGGGCTGCTGTTACCGCGCAGTTGACGTCCGTTTTCCCTTCCACCACCGTGGCCGCGCTCAGTTCCCTGTGGACGGGCTATGCCCCGGCGCAGCATGGGTTGGTTGGCCTGACTATGCTGTTCCCACAGTACGGGGCATTGGGGCAGATGTTGGGGCTGTCCCCCATCTTCCAGTCGCCGCCTAATATGCTGGTGCGGGCAGGGCTGGAGCCGGAGCAGTTCCTGCAGACGCCTGGTTTTGCGCAGCAGTTGGCGGCTGCCGGCATTCCCACCTACGCCTTCAAAGGGATTAACATTGTAGACTCGGCCCTCAGCCGCATGCACGGCCGCGGCGTAGCCGGCAATTACGGTATTTACTCCTTCGCCGAACTCATGGTACGCCTGCGCGACTTGCTGGAACACACCGCCGGTCAGCGCCTGTACATAAACGCCTATTGGCCCAACATAGACACGCTTAGCCATTACTACAGCCCATTCCACGACGCCGTAGACGCCGAAATCCGGGCCATCTTTTCCCAACTGGAGCGAGAACTGTGGCAGCCGCTCAGCCCCGCCGCGCGGGTGGGCACGCTCTTGTGCATCGTGGCCGATCATGGGCAGTTGCCTACGCCATATTCATTGGGCATCCATTTACAGCGCCACCCGGAACTGGAGCAAATGCTGCTCATGCACTTCGCCGGCGAAGCCCGCACCGCTTACCTGTATGCCCGCCAGGGGCAGCAGGCGGAGGTGCTGGCCTATCTCCAGGAAACGATGCGCGAGATGGTCTGGGCCATGCCGGCAGAAACCGTCTTGCAGCAGGGACTCTTCGGCCCGCCGCCCTATGCGTCCAACGTGGTCCTGCGCCTGGGCGACGTGGTGGCCGTCATGCGCGGCGGGCACGCCTTTATTTCACCCCTGCAGTTAGAACGAGAAAAGAAGTTTATTGGGCGGCACGGCGGGCTGGACCCCGCCGAAATGCAAGTGCCCTGGTGGGGGTTTCGCCTGGATCAAAGCTAATGCGAGAATCTGCGCCTGCCCACCCGCTTGACAGTCCAGGCTAGATTCGATAGCATCTCCCCCATACGCGCCCGCACTGCTGTTGGCGCGTATTCTTGAACTTGTGGAGGCTTATGGACTCATCATCTTCAACCAAGGCAACTGCGCCAGATAAACCAACCCTGACCGATTTGCTGCGCACGAACACCAGGTGGATTATTGATCCCAT
>CAZDSN010000127.1:0-8726 GCA_964507675.1 uncultured Ardenticatenaceae bacterium
CACTGCCGTTCTTGAACGGCAAAGGCGGCGGGGCCGTGGGCATCTTTGGCACTTGCTCTGGTGGACGGCACGCTTTTTTGACGGCGTGCCGCGCGCCTGGATTTGCGGCGGCGGTGGAGTGCTGGGGAGGGCGTGTCGTTATGTCTCCCGAACAGTTAACGCCCAAATTTCCCGTAGCCCCCATTGATTACACGGCAGACCTGTCCTGCCCTCTGTTAGGTCTTTTTGGCGAAGAAGACCGCAGCCCCACGCCTGAGCAGGTGGCGCAGCACGAAGCCGAACTAAAAAAGCATGGCAAGACCTATGAGTTTCACATGTACGCAGGCGCGGGCCATGGCTTTTTTTATTACGACCGTTCGGTGTACCGCCAGGCGCAGGCGGTAGATGGGTGGCAGAAGATTTTTGCCTTTCTGGAAAAGTATCTGCGCACGCCAGGATGACGCAGATGAAACTGGGCATGGCAGATTTCCCAAGTGGCGCGCGTTTTGTCCGCGTCTTCCGCGTCTCCGCGTGATACAAATTCTTCAGGAGCGGTTTCATGTGTACGATGATTGTCAAGCAAGTGGAAATTGCCGGCAGCGGCAAAGGCACGCGGGGTTGGTTTACTTTGGGTCAGGCCAACGTATCCTATGATCACCCGTTTAATGCGCCGTTGGAACATGCGCTAAACATTGATTTCGTCAACGAAGCGCAAGGGCCCGGTGCGCGCGTTGCCGTTGAACTAAGCGAACAGGCGGCGCGCACCCTGGTCGCTGCCATTCTGGAAGTGCTGGATCAGGCCGCCGCCGCGGGCCATCTGGAACAACTGCCGCAGCAGGCAGCAACCTCAGCATAAAGATCGCCCCCTGGCGTGTTGGGGGTGCATGGTCGTTACTGGCAGACAATTCGCCGAATTGTCCGCGCTTGAGGGAGTCGACAGCTTCAACTCATTTGAAACAGCCCCACATGTTCGTCGTAGGGTGAATATCTTGCCGGCAGCGGGAACTTTCAATCTCCATCCATCGTCTTAATTGTGAAAAACGGCGCAAACGAATGCGCGGCGGATAACGCGACGCATAACAAGCGCTAGAGTGCGTCTCCTTTTTGCGGCGCGCTCGCTTCAAAGATGGAGGTCAAAATGTCTCGTAAAGCATGGCTTGCCCTGCTGGTCTTGGTGGGCATTGTGGTAGCCACATCTTGCAGTATGGAGTCAACCAGTTCAGCCCCTACCGCAGATATGCCCAATCCCGCGTCTGTTTTCTGCGAGGAGAACGGCGGTAAACTGGAATTCCGTCAGGATGCGTCTGGCGGCACGGTGGGCATCTGCGTCTTTGCCGATGGCAGCGAATGCGAAGAGTGGGCTTACTTCCGCGGCGAATGCCAGCCACAAGGCGCAGCGGCGCCTTCTGAACCCGCTTCCACCGCAGCCAATATGCCCAACCCGGCTTCCGTTTTCTGCGAGGAGAACGGCGGCAAGCTCGAACTCCGCCAGGATGCGTCTGGCGGCACGGTGGGCATCTGCGTCTTTGCCGATGGCAGCGAATGCGAAGAGTGGGCTTACTTCCGCGGCGAATGCCAGCCGCAAAGCGCTGTCACACCAGCGATTGTGCCCACAGCCACCGCCGAACTGGGCAGCGATGGCTGGAAGATTTACCGCAACGAAGCGCTGGGCTACGTCCTGCACTATCCGGCGGACGCTGTCATTGAATTTGCGGATGATCCCCAGAAAACGTTAACCATCCTGGGTCCGATGGTTGATGGCGATCATTGGCCCGTCATTTATGTGAATCACCCCGGCGACCGCGAGGATTATCGTCCCCCTGAAGGGGTAGACCTGGCGCAGTGGCTCATGGATCAAAACCTGTTGGTAGAAGCGCGGCAGGCGGACGTGCAGATTGCCGGCACAACGGCCATCCATACCCGTCACGACCGCAGTCCGCAATCTTACGCTTTCGACACTTTTTATTTTGCCAGGATGGGACAGCTATACAGCGTCGTCATCTTGCATACAGGCGACAAAGAAGATTGGGAGGTTTACAATCACTTCTTGAGCAACATCCAATTCACGCCGTGACGCCATGTTGGCGCCGTAGAAGTTCAACTTCTCCACAGAAGTTGAACTTCTATAGCTCGTTGATGATTTCTATGACCTGATCCAGGGGAATATCCTGGCGCTCGGATTGGCTGCGCCGCTTCAGTTCCACCATGCCCTGGGCCAGACCGCGCCCCCCCACAACCAGGCGGTACGGGATGCCAATGAGGTCGGCGTCTTTGAGTTTGATGCCGGCACTGATCTCCCGATCGTCATAGAGAACTTCCACATTGGCCTGTTGCAGTTGCTGGTAAAGGGCATCCGCTGCCTGTTGCACCGCTTCCCCCTTGCCCAGATGCAGCAGATGAACCTGGTAGGGGGCCACGCTTTCCGGCCAGATGAGGCCGTCGGCGTCGTGGTGCAGCTCGGCAATAACAGCCATCAGTCGATCCAATCCAATGCCATAGGAACCCATGTAAATCAACTGCGGCTGGTTATCTTCGTCCAGATAAACGGCATGGGTGGGCGCGCTGTACCGTGTGCCCAGCTTGAAGCAGTGACCCAATTCAATGGCGCGGCGGGCGGCAAACCGGCCACCGCAGCGGGGGCATTGGTGGCCTGTATCCGCCTGGGCAATATCGGCCATCTGGCTGATGGCGTAATCGCGCGGGTAGTTGGCCCCGGTGAAATGATAGCCAGCGTCATTGGCGCCAACAACGAAATCCCCACCGGCCACAATGGAACTGTCCGCGATGACAAAAACGCCTGGCGCAGCCAGGTCAGGCGCAACAGGCAGCCCAATGGCGGAGGCATAGCCAGGAACAGCGCCGGCAGCGCAGATTTCGTCATCAGTAGCCGGCCGCAGCAGGCGGCTGCCCAGGGCGTTGCTCAATTTGACCTCGTTCACTTCCAGGTCACCACGCACCAGCACAAACACAAAGCGACCATCCACTTCCGGTTGGCCCAATGGCGTGGCCCAATAGAAGACGGCCTTCACCGTCTGGCTGGCAGGCACGCCAATGAAGGCAGCCACTTCGGCAATGGTAGTGCAATTGGGCGTAGCCACTTTGGTCAGCGGTTGCAGTTGCGCGGGCGGGCTGCCTTCGCGCACAAAGGTGGCGGCTTCTACGTTGGCGGCGTAGTCGCACGTCTCGCAGGCGATAAACAGGTCTTCCCCCTGGGGATGGGGCAGGGTGAACTCCTGCGAGGATTTGCCCCCCATCGCGCCCACGTCGGCGTTGATCATGATGGCGGGCACCTGGCAGCGGGCGAAGATGCGCTCGTAGGCGGCCAGGATTTCGGGGTAGAAGGCGTCCAGGGAAGCTTCATTGGCATCCAGCGTGTAGGCGTCCTTCATGATGAACTCGCGCAGGCGAATGAGACCGCCACGAGGGCGAGGTTCGTCGCGGAATTTCTTGGAGATGTGGTAAATGAAGCGGGGTAGATCGCGGTAGCTCTCAATGTCGCGCAAGGTAATGTCGTTGACCACTTCTTCGTGGGTAGGCGAAAGCGCGTATTCCCGCCCGCCGCTGCCTTCCAATTTCATGAGGACATCCAGCGTATTCCAACGTCCGGTGGCCTGCCAGATGCCGGCAGGATGCAAATTCGGCATCCACATTTCCTGCCCACCAATGGCGTCCATCTCTTCCGCCAGAATGCGCCACAGCTTGCGGATGACGCGATAGCCCAGGGGCATATAGGTATAGATACCTGCGCCCAATGGCCGCACAAAATTGCCGCGCAGCAGCAGTTGGTGGCTAATCATCTCGGCGTCAGCCGGAGCTTCACGCAGCGTCTTACCAAAAGCACGCGAGAAACGCATCCTATCTCCTGTACGGGCGTATGGTATACGCCCGCAAACTAATATGCCCGCCCCAAAATGGCTATGCGGTCGGCGGGTTTACCCGTGTAAAAACAAACGCCGCTGCCCCCTGGCTGTTCCAGCGGAAAGCAGCGAATCGTCGCCTTCGTCTCTTCCTTCACCCGCAGCTCTTCGGTTGTATTGCCACCCCACCAGACGCGGGCAAAACCGGTCTGGATCGCTTCTTTAAAGCTGTCGTAGCCGGTCACGTCGTGGGTGTTGGCGTCACGGAAGCGGGTGGCTTTGGTCAGCAGGGCGTGGTGGATCTCGTTGAACAATTCTTGCAGCCGCGTGGCCAATCCGTCCTGGGACACAAACTGTTTACCCTCGCGCCCGAGAATATCGCGCCGGGCCAGGGCCACCGAATTTTGGGCGACGTCGCGCGGGCCAATCTCAATACGGGTAGGCACACCGCGCAGTTCCCAATCGTTGAATTTGAAGCCTGGAGTGAGGTTGTCGCGGTCATCTACTTTGGCGCGAATGCCGGCATCCCCCAACACCCGCGCTATCCGCTCTACGGCCGCCATCACCTCCGCCCTTTCCCCTTCTTGGCGATAGATAGGCACTATCACCGTCTGGTATGGGGCCAGCCGTGGCGGCAGCACCAGACCGCTATCATCCCCATGTGTCATCACAATTGCCCCCACAAAGCGGGTGCTCAGCCCCCAGGACGTTGTCCAGCAATGCTGCAGCACATTTTGCGCATCCAGATATTGAATGTCAAACGCCCGGGCGAAATTTTGCCCCAGATTATGCGACGTGCCCGACTGCAGCGCCTTGCCATCCCCCATCATCGCCTCAATCGTATAAGTGCGGTCTGCGCCCGCAAAACGCTCCGACTCGGACTTCTCCCCAGGGATAACGGGAATGGCCGCTTCATTGACGGCAAAATCTGTATACACGTCCAGCATCAGGCGGGTGCGCTCTTCCGCTTCAGCGGCGGTAGCATGGGCCGTGTGTCCTTCCTGCCAGTAAAACTCCAGTGTGCGTAAGAAGAGCTTGGTGCGCAGTTCCCAGCGCACAACGCTGTTCCACAGGTTGATCAACACGGGTAGGTCGCGGTAGCTTTGAATCCAGTTGGCATAGGCATGCCCAATGATAGTTTCCGAAGTGGGACGCACCACCAACGGTTCCGCCAGTTCCTGCCCCCCTCCATGCGTGACCACCGCCAGTTCTGGGGAAAAGCCTTCCACATGCTTTGATTCCTTTTCCAGGAAGCTCATGGGAATAAAGAGGGGGAAACCTGCGTTTTGCACCCCCGTTTTCTTGAAACGGCTGTCCAACGCCTGCTGCATATTTTCCCACAAAGCCCAGCCATATGGCTTGACAATCATGGTGCCGCGCACAGGCCCATAGTCAGCCATGTCCGCTTTCAGCACCAGGCTGTTGTACCATTCATTAAAATCTTCACTACGAGAGACGAGTTTATCTTTGTCTGCCATGTTGTTCCATTTTGAGGTAAAAGACGTCGGACTGGGTTTCTGACACACTCTCAGAAGGTGAACTTCTCTGGAGAAGCCCCCTTTCTGAATCAGGGAACTTTACCCCTGCCAAACGTCGAAAAAGTATAGCAGTCTCCAAAAGGCGCGTCAATTGCCCTGACCTGTGAATGAATTCACAGGCTAACTGAAAACATGTTAAAACATGTTGCTGCCGGCAACCATTCCGGCCCGTTGGCAATGAGCTTTGTGCGGTGATTCTGTTAAAGATGGGCATGAAACCCGCCTTTCTAAAAACTGCCTGAGAGGAAACCTTAAAAAATTCGCGTTACCCTGGAAAATATTGCTTTCCAGAGTAAATTACTCTAAGATAAGCTCTGCTTTGAAAACTGGCATCGGTAAGCAGGTTCTGGTTACGCATCGGTGCTCCGAAAACACTCCCGTGTGAATCGCCTACCGTCTTAATTGCCTTTCGTCACACGGGGAAATCTACAGAAGGAAGGTAACAAAATGGCTTACACTTTCAAAAACTCCAAAGGTAATACCTACATCTTGCATGGTCGTCAGACAACTCTGAAGAATGGCTCGAAGCAAACCATCTACTTCTTTGCCAAAGAAGCTAAAGAGGGCGCTCTGAATGCCATTCCTGACGGGTATATGGTGTCCGAAAGCAAGAACGGCCTGCCTGTCTTGAAGAAGAAGGTCTGAGACAGGCAACTGTAATCATTAACAAAAAAGCCCCGTTCAACAGGTGATCGTGGCTTTTTTCTTTATGGCCGGCGCGACAAACGCTGCCACTGGGGAACGCCAATGGGCGTTAGCACATATCCCTGAATGGTGGGCTTAACCAACACGGCGGCCAGGGAATGGGCCACAAAGATAGCCGGAGCCACGACGACGATCTGCTGCTCTGCCTGCGCGTAAAGCGCCAACCTGGCGGCCGTATCTGGCTGGCTGCGCGCCTGTTCCAATAGAGCATCCACAGCGGCATCTGTAAAACGCCCCACATTTTGCTCTGAGCCGCTGTGGAAAAGGATGTCCAGGAAGTTTTCGGGGTCAGGATAGTCGGCGCACCAGCCAAAGGTGTAGAGATTGCCGGCATGCTCATCCAACGCATTCATATAAATAGTGGGATCAACCAGCCTGGGCGTGATCTCTACCCCCAAATTCTCCCGCCAGCGGGTGATTAACGTCGTCACCAGCGGCCCCACATCTTCATACCCTCCGGTGGCAAATGTGATGGCCGGCAAATCACTTCCATCCGCATAACCGGCTGCCGCCAGCAGTTGCCGCGCCTGCGCCACATCATACGGCAGACCCGCCAGACGCTGGTACCCGGGCATACCAGGCGGCAGCGGGCCGGCGGCCGGCAAAGCCTCCTCCCCATACAACGTGCGCACCATCTGCGCCCGATCCACCGCCATCACAAACGCCTGCCGCACCCGCGCATCGTCAAATGGGGGTTGACTGGTATCAAAGCCCACGTACTGCGTACAATAATCCACGCCTGTAACCAATTCGGCAGACAATGGATCATTGGGGTCGCGCACCCGATCCAACGTACTGCCTCCCACACCCACTATGTCAATCTCCCCCGTCTCATACAATGACAGCGGAATGCCGGCCCCCATCAAAATGACCACATGCGCCAACGGCGGCAGCGTTTGATAATATTGCTCATTCCGCTCCAGCACAATCATTTCATCATCCTGCCACGTCCGCAGCCGGAATGGGCCCGTGCCATTGGGCTGATGCTCCCAATCCGGCTGGCTCACATTATGCTGGTCCACCACATAAGCGACTGGCAGCGTTAACTTCGCCAGAAAATACACCTTGGGGGCGTCAATCTGCACTTGTAATGTGTAATCATCAAGCTGGCGCAGCCCGCTGATACGCTCCGCTGTGCCCGCCAGTTTGGCCGCAACGCCCACAATATCCCCCAAATACGTTGGGGCCATTTCTGATTCCACAGCCGGATCGGTCACCCGCTCCCAGGAGTAAACCACATCCGCTGCCGTCACCGGGCGACCATCGTGAAACACAGCGTTGTGGCGCAAATAAAACGTGTACACCGTGCCATCCGCACTGACCTGCCAGCCCCCCGCCAGGTCTGGCTGCACCTGCATCTGCGGATCAAGCTGCACCAACCCGCTGAACACATGCCCCACTACCCCATCCGGCCCGGACAACGTCTGCGCCGGGTCCAGCGTCTGCGGCTGCCCGCCGGCCAGAAAAAGCGCCTGATCCCGCTGCACGCCATAAGCAGCCGCCGGGTTACGGCTGCCCGACCCGGTGACCAGTTGGCAGCCCAGGCCCAGTATCACCGCTGCCGCCAGCCATCCGAAAAACTTTCCTCTCTGCGTCATTTTCTCACCCTCGGGAGCACAATTTGCTCCTGCACCGTAACTACCAACCATCTTTAAGGCGACTCGTTCCACGCTCGGCATGGAATGCAGAAGATTCTTGTCATTCCTCACGCCTTGATAAAGCTGCACGCGCCACTTATTTTGGTATTCTATCGCCAGTGCGGATACAATCAACTTTGAAAACAAGGCGCAACCGGGGCGTCTGCGCCCGCAGCGTCTTTGCTCACGGTGTCTGCGCCCACAACGTGGCTGACAACCCGTCGCTTACCATTATCTGCGCAGAAGTTGCCCCGCATAGTATTGGCTATGTTTTGAAAATGCCGGCAGCCGGCGACCCTCCTTGTCAACTCTGTAGGGCAATCTTCCCTATTGCGCGGACAAAATAACCGCTTGTCTGATATCTGGTCAGCGCCGGGCTCATTGCCGAACTGCTGACCACTGATCACTGACCATTATCTTCAAAGGAGACCTTTTAATGGACACCAATCTTGATTTTGACTACACCTTCCAATTAGAAATGGCTGACGGCAGCGTCCTGGAAGGCGGCAGCAACATTGAACTGGAAGTAGAAACGGAAGAGGATGCCGAACTGGACCCGTTTGACGCTTACATGATCGCTTTTGAGACTGTGCTAGAGCAGTTGTACGAAAGCGACGACGAAGATTTCGACCTGGATACCATGCCTAACCTGACCATCCGCATTGAAAACCTCCGGTTGAGCTAATACTGGACCAAAGTTAGTTTGTGGTACATAGAAGTTCAACTTCTGCGAGAAGTTGAATTTCTCTAAAAGTTAGTCAAAAGAGGTGCGCTGACCAAACAAAGAGCCAGCGCGCCTCTTTGTTTGGGCGACCTCGGTGTAGGGCGGGTTTTAAACCCGCCCCTACGCCGCCCGCCTCTACGTTGCCCCGCGCCGCCCCCGCCCACACCGACCACGCTTGTGCCGGCAAATACAGTTTGCCAAACAACTTACAACACTTGTATAGTATGGTTGGGTCTTCGGGATTCTGTGGGGTACGCAGTAGGGTATTGACCCCATGAATTCCCAG
>CAZDSN010000128.1:0-8711 GCA_964507675.1 uncultured Ardenticatenaceae bacterium
AGCGTGCTTCAATGGGGTTGAAGAGGTCGTGGGTTCGAATCCCGCTGCCCCGACAAAGAAAACGCCGCATCTTCGCGGCGTTTTTTTATACCGGTTGACGGATGCGCGCTACCTGGCGCGAAGGGGACAAAATGAAATCCCAACCTCAAACAAACTCTTTTAACGTGATACCCCTCATCATGTTTGTGATTGGCACACTCTTAAGCCTGGTTTCATTGGGAGCGGAACTGTTAGGACTGGATCTGACGCCGGGCTTTGGCATTGTGCAGATGGTGCAACTGCTGCTGGGGCTGACGCTGTTAACGATGGCCGCCTTTATCCATATCTGGCTTACCCACCGCCGCTCTGCCCCGCGCTCGCTGCAAGCGGATATTGGGGTACGGTTGGCGGCCACAGGGCTGGTTTTTGCCTATGTTTCGGGGCTGTCTGATTTGTTGCAGATTGGCACGCACCTGGAGCCTGATTTTGTGCGCCCCTACGTAGGGCCGTTGCAGTTGGGGGGGATTGCCTTGGGGATTCTGTCTATTGTTGCCGGCATTCTGCTCTACTACACCAGCCGTAGCTCCCGCAAGACTTCATCATTGGGTTTCTTGATCAAGGATGAGCATCAAGAGCAGCCGGCCGTTACCCCTGAATGAGGTTGCATTTAACCTGCGGGTTGCCCGTTACGGCAGAAGCATCTCCAGTTCAATTTCGTCGCGGAGGGGAATGCCGGCATACCCCACCATAGGAATAGAAGGCTTCACCTGGCGTGAGCGGGCGACAGCCCCCCGATGCACAGTCACCAGTACAAAGCCCCGTTTCTGGTAAAACGCCAGCGCCGGCAGGTTGTCATTTGTGGTTATCAACCACAGCCGCCGGCAGCCTGATTGGACGGCGCTCGTTTTCACGGCCTCAATTAAAGCGCTGCCTGTTCCCTGACCCGATTGTAAACTGTTTAGCGTCACGATTTCGCAGTCGCCATCTGCCAGATGGTAAGTAACCAATCCCACGGCTGCGGCGCCGGTCAAGGCGACATACCCGGTCAGTTCGTGCGGATAATAGATGCGGCCATGGGCCACTACATAATCTGCGCCCCACTGGTCAGCAATGAACGTTTGTACCCAGGGGCGGTCTCCCTCGACTAGCGGACGGATAAGCATCTACAACTTGCTTGATGGAGCAGGCGCGCCACTCTGGAGGTGAGTATTGTGGCGCTCGATTGTGCAATTCAGCAGTTGAAATTCTACAGCCCGACAAGGGCAGGCGGTTAGCGCAGACCGTTTAGCTCGAACGGGTAGTTGAGGACGGTCAGCACAGCGCTGCTTTCTTGGGGGCGTTGGAAGGTAAGAGCGAAGGGGATGGTCTGCCCGGCTTCTACCACCCAGGGTAAGGCGGGATTGTTGGCAAACATCAGGTACACCGTGCCGGAACTGGACAGGGACACATCTTGTTCGGCGACCACAAGCTGCTCAGAACCCAGATTCGTTACCTGGCCTTGCAGCGCCAGGCTGGCGCCATCCAGACTGACTTCCGCTTGCAGCACCGTAACCACAGCGGCGTTAGCCTGGTTGTCCCGGCTGAAGGGGAGGTTAACTTCTACTTTGGCCGGGCTGTCCCCATACTGCGCCGACCAGCGCAGCGTGGGCGCGTTCAAGCTGGCGGGAATCTGATAGCCGACAGTAGCCGCGACCAGTTGGCTGGCGCCAAGTGTGCCGGTAGCCAGGGGGTGGTTGCCAAATTGCCCGGCCAGTGAGTTCACTGCATACTGGTTGCCGAATTGGTCAACCAATGACAGGTGCAGGCGACTCAAATCCACTTGCTCCTGGCCAACATTGAGCAATTCGTAATCTACCAGGAAGAAGGCGAACCCGGGGGGGGCGCTGGGTTCGTTGGTTAAATGGGTTGTGCCCATGACGGTAAGTTGCAAGGTGTCAAGTTGCGCCGTTTCCCCCAGTTCCACCACGCTGCTGGCGCTGGCATTGCTGGTTTCGGGCATAACGTAGCGGCCACGCACCACCAGCCGGTTATCCCCTTCTGTTCCCAGCAGGATTAAGGTCAGGCCAGGGGTGTTTTGGGCGAAGACATCGGCGCTGGATGCCGGCACAATATCGCGGCTGGCAAAAGTGAACTGGGACGTCGTGCCTCCGCGTGTCGTCAGCGACATCAAATCGCCAGGGGTCAGGCCATCCAACAGGGCGCGCGCTTCAGCCGTATCTGCCAGACCAATCACGTAGTTAACAACCGTTCCATAGACCCACACAGCCGTGGTGGCATTGGGTAACTGTGGCTGCCATCGCTCCTCTGTGGTTACGGATTCAGCCCGCAGCCCAAATCGCTGTCCATCAATATCCAGCGTCGCCGGGGTAGATAAGGATACACTGATCGTGGCCGAATTGCTGATGCCCAAGACAACCACATCTGGGGGAGGCGTTGCCGGCAGCCCACTCCCGTCCCCACTGTCAATCTCACTGATAGTGACTGTTGCCTCCGCCGTTCCGTTGTTTTTGTCTTCGTCAGACGAACGAAATAGCAGCAGCGCAAAGGCGACCAGCAAGACGAGACCCAATATCGTCACGCCGGCAGCAATGTATATGGGGCGGCGGCCTTCTAGCAGTGAATCAAACAATGAGGTTTTGTCTTCCGACATGAATAAGTCCTGCTGAGTTCTTGAGAACTAAGTGACCGTCTAAGAATAACTTCCCGTTTTTCACAGAACCAGGTCACTTGTCAGCCCATCCACAAATGCTGTCCGGGCCAACAAGAACGGGAACTAATTTGTGGATGGGCCCTAATCTGGCAACTTCTGTAAACTCAGGACAAACTGTATGGCATCAGGGAATAAGCCCCGGCAGATTAGTAGGGGCGACCCGAAGCTGGATATTGGGTTCGCTGCTGACAATAACCTGGGTGTATCCCAGGAAAGGAACCTCCAGACGCACTGCGCCGGCAACCGTCAGAGGGCCAAAATGAATGGAACCTGCCTCATTTGTGGAACCAAGAGCCAACAACTGCCCCGTGCCATTGTCATACAGAGCCACCGCCACATCCATGATGCCTTCTGTCAATTCAGGCGTAAAGTTTAAGTTCTCATCATAGTAGATAGTGACGTTTACGGACAGCGTTTGTTGAGGCGGCGCTGCCGTTGTGGAGGTAGGCAGCGGGGTAATAACGATAATGGGACGCGGCGTCGGCAGCTCGGTTACGGGAAGGGGGAAAGTGGGCAGCGCCGCTGGCGTCAGCGTCGGCGAGGGCGTCAAGGTGGCGGCTGGCGGCACAAACCCGCCTCCGCCGCCGGCAGTTGTCGGTCGCAGTGTGGGGGTGCTGGTAGCCGGGGGCGTTAGCGTCACGAAAGCAGATGTGCAGGCCAGCGAGTAGGTATATTGGCCTGCCAGATCATACTCTGGTGGATAAACCGGGCCGACCAGAATGAAGAGCCAGCCGGTATAGGTAGCATAATAGGTGATTTCACTGCGTATATCGCCGGCAGCAGGGTCACGGTCATTGTTGCCGGCAATTCCCCGCCGGTTCTGATCATAAATGATCATGTTGGTGTCATTTAACGGCCCCAAATTATCCGTCAGGCAGGTGTAAAAGAAACCCTGCCGCACCCACATCCGAAAATAATCGTTGTCCTGGTTGTCGCGATTGACAGGAACAAAATCATAGGTGTCTGCGGCGGCGTCGGCGATTAACAGGCACGCCGTATCAAAAGAGAAGTTGTTATTGGCGTTGGTGTCGCAAGGATCATTGGAAGGAATAGGGGTGCGCGTAGGTGTAGCTGTTGGCGGCTGCACCTCTTTAATCTCTAACCCATATGTTTTGTTGATGGGATCGGTTGGCGCTTTGTTTTCCACGCGCAAGAAATAATAACCGTCAATGGGCGTCTGAATGGTCACCTGCGAATCCCGAAAACCAAAACGATAATCGTCATTGATGGCGATTTCGCTGCCCTGTGTGTTGTATGCGCGCAAAATGGTGTCCAGATCGGAAGCGAGGTCTCGCGTAAAAATCTGGTAAGCGGAGCCAGCCTTGGCGTAAAACCGAAAATAGTCCAGGTCGCCAATAGGCCACAAGGTAATTTGAGATGTGACCGCGCCAGCGGCAATGGTATAGGCTGTCTGTAATGTATTGTTGGGTTCGTAGATGTCGCCAAACTGGGCTGTGCCTGTGGGGCGCGCGGCAGCCGTCTGCGTGGCGGCAATGGCGGTTTGCGTGCCGGCAACCGCCGTTTGCGTGGCCGGAAAAGCTGTCAACGTTTGGGCGACCTGGGTGGCCGAGGCTGCTGCTGTTTGCGTGGCGGCAATGACCGTCTGCGTGCTGGCGATAGCTGTTTCAGTCTCGCTGAGGGTGTTAATCGAAGCCAGGCTCCGGTTTGTCTGACTTTGGGGACTGGGAGGAGGGACATAAGCCGCGCTGGGTGTTACCTGTACAGAGATCAATGCTACCAGGGGAATAGCAAATGCCAGCAGGCCAATGGATAATCGTAGCAAACGGTGGCGCAAAGGTTGATTCATACCTAACCTGGTTATTGGCAAACGGTTCTTGCGCAATCCAGGGGAGAAACCAAGTTTTGTCAAAAATTCAGTTTCTTTTTCCCAAGTTATTCAAAACTTATTGTCAGGATTATAAGAATAGTCAAACGCGCCTGCAAATTCTCAGGCGCGTTTGGTTACAATCTTCTCATAGAGCAGCGGGAGGAGTTTCGGCGTGTACGCGCTGGAAACTGCTCCCCATCGAAGACAAAAGCAGCGGATTTTTACCTGGTAAAATTTAGCTTATTTGTTGCAGTACCTCGTCTACCAGTCCATAATCTTTGGCTTGTTGCGCTGTCATGAATACGTCGCGATCGGTATCGTGCTCAATTTGCTCAATAGATTGCCCGGTATGTTTGCTCAAGATTTCATTGAGACTTTTGCGCAGACGCAGGATTTCGTTGGCCTGGATGGCGATATCGCTGGCCTGGCCCTGAGCCCCGCCGAGTGGCTGGTGCATGTGGATAGTGGAATTGGGCAAGGCGT
This sequence comes from uncultured Ardenticatenaceae bacterium, assembly GCA_964507675.1. Lineage (GTDB taxonomy): Bacteria > Chloroflexota > Anaerolineae > Promineifilales > Promineifilaceae > JAGVTM01. Next base: position 5,001 of record CAZDSN010000128.1, read on the forward strand.
AGCGCATACCCTTTGTGCCGGCAGTTAGCAGCACAGTGCCAAAACTGGCCGCAAAGCCAACGGCTACGGTGGAGACGGGGCATTCGATTTGCTGGATGGTGTCGTAAATTGCCAGCCCGGCGTATACTTGCCCCCCAGGGGAGTTGATATACAGGCGAATAGGCTTGGTGGGGTCGTCGCTGGCCAGATAGAGCAGTTGCGCCACAATCAGGTTGGCTATCTGGTCGTTAATCGGCGTGCCGAGCATAATGATCCGCTCTTTTAGCAGCAGAGAAAAGATGTCGTAGGCTCGTTCACCCCGGCTCGTGTTTTCCACAACCATGGGGATCAATGAAGTAGGAATGTTCATGAAGTTATCTCCTCATACGTGGGCCGAAATGTTCCGGCCATGAACTCAGAATCCAGGTGTTTGTCTGCGCGGCTAACGGCTTTATGATGATGCCATTTTCAGGATGCAACCATCACCTGGCGGAGATTTTACCTGTCCAACATTAGATTTAAGTTGGAGTAGTCTTTCGGGTTACTCTTCTTCGTCAGCCGCTTCCTGTAAGGCTGCCAGATCAGGCGCGTTGCCGCTTAGAATAGCCTCAATACGATCATGCACCTTATCCATCAGGGCTTCGTTAATGATAGACTCGGCGCCGCGCCCCTGTGTCAGGTACTCAAACAGATATTCCTGCATTTGCTCAGCAACGCCTCGCAGCCGCTTGCGGGCGCGGGCTTCTATCTCTGCCTTTGTGACACGCAGCCTTTCCTCTTGAATGAACTGTTGCAGAATCACTCTCTTTTCCAGCCGTTTTATGCTGTTATCTTTCAGACTATCGCGTAGCGCCGCTTCAGTTTCGTAGGTATCCTTGACGTATTCTTCCCAATCCAGCTTAGCACGTTTCGCCTGTTCCTGTAGTTCTTCAATGAAGTGGTCTATCTCATGTTCGATAGCAGCCGGCGGATAAATCAGAGTGGCGCCGGCGAGTATATCAGCCACCACCTGATCTAACCGTTCGGTCCGCACTTGCTGCATCTTGTATTCAAGCATGTCCGTGCGCATGGCCTCACGCAGTTCGTCCAGGGTGTCGTAATCGCCTTCTGACTGGGCCAGTTCGTCGTTGAGTCCGGGGAGTTCGCGGCGCTTGACAGCAGTAACGGCGAGATTGAATTCAGCAGGCTTGCCGGCATGCTCCTCTTGGGGAAAGTTGTCAGGCAGCGTTGCGCGGAACATCTTTTCCTCGCCGGCGGTCAGACCTATCAGGTGCGTGACGAACTCGGGTCCAAATACCAGTTGGTTGTTATCCAATAGCAAGTCCTGGTCTTCCACTTCCAGTATGGTTTCGCCAGGCTCCCCGTCTTCATGCAGGATGTGCCCCGTGCCTTTAATGGTGACCAGATCGTCAAAATCAGCGGGGCGTTCTACTGTCTCTACAACACTGTGACGGTTCCGTATATCTTCCAAAACAGCGGCAATATCCTCTTCGCTGACGATTACCGGGGAGAGTTCCTGACGCAAGGCGCGGTAGTTGCCCAACTCAATCACCGGCGGCAACGGGAAAATAAACGTGACCTGCATGGGTTTGAGTTCCAGATGGACGATTTCTGCCGGCAGATAAGGCTCTACACCCAGTTCTTGCCGCACCTCCTGGAAAACGTCATTGACCATCCCTTCTAACGCTTCGGCGCGTAGCGTGTTTTCTCCAACGCGACCCAGCACGACCGGATAGGGCGCTTTGCCAGGTCGGAAGCCCGGAAAGCGCATGTCACGGCCAAATTTGCGGGCCACATCCCGCATTCCTTTTTGGGCATCCTGTTCGGAAATTTCTACAGTGACATGGAGTTGTCGCTGCTCATCTTCTTCTTTCTTGATTATTTGTACCACAATGATTCCTCGATCGTTTCGTATTGCCACTCACATCAGCCACACTTGCGCCATCAAGGGTAACAAAAACAACGCGCCAGGCATAATAGCGCAGTCGTTTCAGTGCCATACATTTCTGCTCTGGAAAATAATCGAGCAAAACAGAAGGGGAATTGGCGGTTACATTTGTCAAATGTGAGTGGGGCGAATTGTGTAAGCAAACGCTGCCCAGCCAGGAAGCGTTGACAGGGCAACGCTCAAATTGAGTAGGGAAGGCGGGACTCGAACCCGCACGCCTTGCGGCACATGATCCTAAGTCATGCTCGTCTGCCAATTCCGACACTTCCCCAACTTAACAGGAGAATTATATCATTGGCAGTCGCTTTGCCAAGCACGCCTGGGCGTGCTATAAAAGCCTGCCAGAGGTGGGGCGCACGCCCAATTAGCCATTAGTTTGCCGGAATAATGGGCTAAAGGTGTTTAACTTCTGCGCCAGGTATGACGTATAAGGTGTGACGTATAGGGGCGGCAGCGGCGCAGCCACAGCAAAGGACAGGTAAACGTGACAACATTGTTGGTCAAGAACGCAGCAGTATTGGTGACGATGGATGCGCAGCGGCGCGAGATCGCTAACGGTGGCTTGTTTGTGCGCGATAATGTGATTGAGCAGGTGGGGCCAACGGCAGACTTGCCCGCTGCCGCCGACACGGTCCTTGACTTGCAGGATCACGTCGTTTTACCCGGCCTGATTAACACGCACCACCATCTTTATCAGACGCTGACGCGCGCCTGCGCTCAGGATGCCGATCTGTTTACCTGGTTGACCACGCTTTACCCTATCTGGGCTAACCTGACGGACGAAGCTATTTACGTCAGCACCCAGGTGGGGCTGGCGGAATTGATATTATCTGGCTGTACTACTAGCAGCGACCATCTGTATATCTACCCTAACGATTGTACGTTGGACAGCCAGATTCGGGCGGCGCAGGCGATTGGGATGCGTTTCCACGCCGCGCGCGGTTCCATGTCGTTGGGCGAGAGCCAGGGCGGCCTGCCGCCTGATCGGGTGACGGAGGCGGAGCCGTTTATTTTGCGCGACAGCCAGCGGTTGATTGAGACATATCACGATGCGGCCCGGCACGCCATGCTGCGTATGGTGCTGGCCCCCTGTTCCCCTTTCTCCGTCACCGCCAATTTGATGCGCGAATCGGCTGAACTGGCGCGGGCTTATGGCGTGCGGCTGCATACACACCTGGCGGAGACGGTCGAAGAGGATGCTTTTTGCCTGGAAACATTTGGCTTGCGCCCGGTGGATTACGTCGCTTCTCTAGGGTGGATGGGGAAGGACGTGTGGCACGCGCACTGCGTTCACCTCAACCCCAGCGAAATTACTCGCTTTGGACAGACGGGTACGGGGGTGGCGCACTGCCCCGGCAGCAATATGCGTCTGGCCAGCGGCATTGCCCCGATTACGGCTATGCGCCGGGCCGGGGTGTCTGTAGGGCTAGGAGTGGATGGCTCCGCTTCAAACGATGGCAGCCACATGCTGGCGGAAGCGCGCCAGGCCCTACTCTTGCAGCGCGTTGCCCCGGCTCGCGCCGGCGTTCATGCGAACACCGGGCAGTTTCAGAACTTTGCCGGCAATCCTGCCGCCATGAGCGCTCGCCAGGCGTTGGAACTGGCGACGCTGGGCGGAGCGGCAGTTCTGGGACGGGATGATGTGGGCGCCCTGGCTCCCGGCATGAGCGCCGATTTTGTTGCCTTTGATCTGAATCAGTTGGAATATGCCGGCAGTCTTCACGATCCCGTCGCCGCCCTCCTCCTCCGCCAGCCGGTCCGCGTTGCTTTCTCCGTTATTAATG
>CAZDSN010000129.1:0-8700 GCA_964507675.1 uncultured Ardenticatenaceae bacterium
CCAGCAGCGCGCCGCTGCCCTGATCAAATAGCAAGGGCACGTGATGACGGTGAGCCAGTTCCGCCAATTCTGCCAGAGCAGGTTCGCTGCTAAAACCAATAATTTTGTAGTTAGAATGGTGCGCTACCAGGATAGCCGCCGTGTTGTCGTTAATGGCCGCTTCATAGTCATGTAAGTGGGTGCGGTTGGTTGTGCCTACTTCCACCAGACGGCAGCCAGATTGGGCCATCACGTCGGGCACGCGGAAGCCGCCGCCAATTTCCACCAACTGCCCCCGGCTGATAACGACCTCCCGGCCACGGCAGAGGGCAGAGAGCATGAGCAGAACCGCGGCGGCATTGTTGTTGACTACGCAGGCGGATTCGCCGCCAGTCAGACGCCGCAGCAGGTCTTCGGCGTGGTCAAAACGGGAGCCGCGGCTGCCCGCTTCCAGATCATACTCAAGGGTAGCGTAACCGGCGGCAGCCTGGACAGCAGCCAGCGCCGCCTGGCTCAACGGCGCCCGCCCCAGGTTGGTGTGGATGATGACACCTGTGGCATTGATGACGGGGCGAAGGGTAGGTGTGATCAGGTTGACCAGCCAGGCGGCGGCGGCGGCAATGTAGGCATCTGGTTCTGTCAGGCGCAGGCGACCATCCCGAATCTGGTCACGCTGTTCGTCCAGCGCGGCACGCAGCGCCTCAATGGTCAGGCCGCGGCCATACTGGGCCATGAGGGGGGTAGATGCCGGCATATTCAGCAGCTTATCTACACCGGGCAACTGTCGCCACAATGCCTGACCTTGCTGGTCGCTCACCTGGCCTCCTTTAACACGTTTTGCTCCGCCGCGGCGCGGCTGCGCACTTGCAACAGCAGTTCCACCAGCAGCAGCACCGCAGCCGCCAACACGACCACAGCCACCGTCAGCGTCCGGTTCATCCGCAGCCAGACACAAAACGCAATCCACAGCCCCAGCCACATAGACTGTCGCAGCGTCACCAGGTAATGCGTGTGTCCCAGGTTGAAACGTTTGTTGAGAAAATAGACCAGCGGCAGCGTCAGCCCGGTAACAGACACCAATACCAGGGAAAGAAAAGCGATAATCATCTCCGGCAGCGCGGCTGCCAGCAGCATAGCCGGGTCTGCCTGGTCTTGAGCCAGCGCCCGCAGCAAATCAATCCGCTGCGAGGCATCAAACAACCACAGGGTGGTCAAATGATTTAGCGCCAACAGCCCCACCGCCAACAGCAGCAAGCCTACCAGAAAATAGGGGATAACGCCCAGTCGCTCAACGTATTCGCGCATAGGGGAATTATACCAGAGGTCGCCGGACTGACAGGTGGCAAAAAGGAGAAAATCGAATGGCAGCGGAAACTGTTAGGACAATCACGGGTGTACTCCCCGCCGGTGGTGGGCAGTACACCCGTTTTTATGGGCCGTTTGGGGCGCATACGCATCCCAAATGGCCCACAGATGGGAAGGATTTTGCCGGGCGGGGTGCGGTTAAAGACCTTATTGGTTTGCCATGCCGCCGTGTCAGGCGGCTGGCTGTGGTTGTAACAATTCTTCCAGCATGTCTACCATGCGCCCCAAGACCTGGAAAGTCTGTTCGACTGGCTCAGGCGATAACATGTCCACGCCAGCCAGACGGAGCGAGTCCAACGGATAGCGGGAACCGCCTGACTTCAGGAAGGCCAGGTAATTGTCCACGGCATTCGGTTCCTGGCGCAAAATCTTTTCCGCCAGGGCGTGCGCCGCTGAGATACCCGTGGTGTACTGATAAACGTAGAAATTGCTGTAAAGGTGCGTGGCAAACATGGCCCAGGTGATGCCTGTGCGCTCCCGATCCATTTGCAGTTCGTCGCCATACCCTTCGGCAAACAAGTCAGCCATCAGCGAAATTAAGTCATCCGCCGTGAAGGGTTCGCCGCGCTCGGCTCGTTCATGAATTTCCAACTCAAAGCGGGCCAGCGTGGGCATCACGAAAAAGTAGCGATGAAAGTTGGACATGGCTTCTTCAATGACAGCAATGCGGAACGCCGGGTCGGCGAAGTTCTCTGTCAGGTAAGCGCGCGTCATCGCCTGGTTAAAGTTAGAAGCCACCTCCGCTTCAAACAGGGTATAGCGAGCATAGACCAGCGGCTGGTTGGCGCGCGAAAAGTAAGAATGCATGGAGTGACCCAACTCGTGCGCCAGCGTGCTCATGCTAAACAGATCGTCCACATAACTCATGAAGATAAAAGGATTGGTTCCGGGCGCGCCCGTGGAATAAGCGCCCATGCGCTTACCCTGGTTGGGGTAGATATCCACCCAGCGCTCCTGCAAAGCGCCGCGGCGCAGGATTTCCACGTATTCATCGCCCAACGGTGTCATGCCGGCACTGATCCAATCAATGGCCTGCTCAAACGGGACGGCCTGTTTCTGGTTGGTCAGCGGCGCTTTGATATCCCATTCATACAAAGTATCGTAGCCCAGCGCCTGCCGGCGAATACGCCAGTAGCGATGCCAGGTGGGTAAATTGGCTTTGAAGGCGTTGATGGTATTGTGAAAGACCTCAGCGGGCACGTGGTAAGCAGACATGGAGGCTTCCAGGCTGGATGGGTAGTTGCGCGCGCGGGCATAGAAAACGTCTCGCTTGACGCCGGCGCTGAGGCAGTTCGCCATGGTGTTTTTGTAGGTCAGGTGAGCGTCGGCATAATTAGTCCAGGCGGTGCGGCGCACTTCGCGATCGGCGTCGGTAATGAGGGCACCAATGGTGCTTTGCGCCAGTGGGTAGCTTTCTTCGTTGCTATCAACAGCGGGAGCGTAGGAGAGGTCGGTATTGACCAGGATGCCATGCGTGGCGGTGGCTGTGCCGGCAAAATCGCTCAACTGCCCTAAAATCGCCTCTACTTCGGCAGAGCGAACGTGCGCAGCCCGCTTCTCTAACATGTCAAAGTAATGCCCATAAATGGAAAGCCGCGCTTCACTGGCTACCCATTGGCGCAGCTTCTCAAACCCAATCTGCAACATTTCTGGCTCGGCAAAAGCCGTCACTGTCGCTACCTGTCCAAACAGTTCGCGCGCCCGCCCAAAACGCGCGTTGGCCGCCTGATCGGCCGAGTCTACACTAACGCCCATGCTGGCGTAAACGAAAATGCGATACGCCTGCGATACCACGTCTTCATAGGTCTGCTGCCAGTCAGCCAGCACCGCTGCGCCATCACTCAGCCGCCCGCGATAGCCGGTTAGTTCCGGCAATCTGGCCTTAACCGCCTCCACCGCTGCGGCCCACGCCGCCGGCGTCGGGAAAATACTGTCAATGTCCCACGTATGCTGCACGGGGACTTCGTTTCTTTTGGGGAGCGTAGTGGACATTTATCTTCCTCCGAAGTTGTGAGGGCTGTTCAGGGTTTCATGAAACGCAGACACATCCCGCAGGAGCGTTGACCCCATGATTTCCCAAAAGCCATGTTTCAGTAGTGGCGCGGCGCTGACGGCCAGCAATCAAGGCCTTATTGTACTGTGAAATGACAAAAGGTGTTAGACAAATATCTATCAATTGCAGAATATCTGACAAAAGAGTGTGCTTCGTTGCCCCTGAGGAAACAGATCAGCGAGCTGTCACCTTAAACATAGATGGGAGAGAAGCATAGATTTGCAAGAAGTATGTTAGAAAAAACAGCAGATGCTTGACATGACCTGGACAAAATGACAAAATCAGCGAGTAACAAACACGCCATATCCAGAACAGAGACGACAAAAGTCTCGACCAGCATAGATATGGACAGGTCGTTGTTAAGACTTTTGTAGTCTCCCACAACGTAAATTGATGTGTTGTACGCACAAGAGGAGTTGGGCATGTACTTCGATCCATTGTATTTGCTGTTTGCGCTGCCGGCATTGCTGCTCGGTCTTTACGCGCAAGCCCGCGTCAAAAGCAATTTCAATAAATACAGCCGTGTACCCACTATGCGCGGTGTTACCGGCGCTCAGGTGTCGCGGGCGCTGCTAGATTCTTTTGGGCTGCATGAAGTGAAGGTGGAAGCAGCGCGGGGGTTTCTGACGGATCATTACGACCCTCGTTCGAAGACGCTCCGCTTGAGTGAGGCTACCTATGCCAGCCCCAGTATTGCCGCTGTGGGGGTGGCCGCGCATGAAATGGGGCACGCCTTGCAGCATTCACAAAATTATGCCCCCCTGGCGCTACGCAGCGCCATTGTGCCCGCAGCCCAATTTGGCAGCGGCCTGGGTCCCTGGCTGTTGTTCGGCGGCATGATCTTGAATGTGGGCGCGTTGGCCTGGGCAGGTATTGCCCTCTACGCCGCCGCCACCGCCTTCACCCTGGTGACGCTGCCGGTGGAATTTGATGCCAGCAAACGGGCCAAAGCGCTGTTGGTGCGGCAGGGTTACCTGAGCCAGCAGGAGTTGGTAGGGGTAAACAAGGTATTGGATGCAGCCGCGCTGACCTACGTGGCTGCGGCAGTGCAGTCAATCCTCACGCTGCTGTACTTTGTGCTGCGCCTGAGCGGCTCACAGCGGGACTAAGAAAGATTGGTTCAATCTCGCAGATTGAACCAGTCTCCGTCTACTTATGCCGGATAAATCCCCTCTGATCGTCGGTTTCGTATCCGACCTGCTGTTTGCCGTCAAGATGGAGAATGCCGCGCAGCGGTTGGGTTATCAGGTCGTCTGGATTGGCGACGCCGCTGAACTGGGAGATGACGCCTCGCCGCTGCCCCACCCTGTGCCAGGGGAGAGGCTCTTTGGACGTGCCGGCAAAATGGTGGAACAACTGGTACGCTGGCAGCCGGCGCTGCTTATATTTGACTTGACCAACGACAAGATTCCCTGGCGTGAGTGGATCGCCAATCTGAAATCGTCACCAGCCACCCGCCGCCTGCCCATCCTCTGTTTTGGCCCACACGTGGATGGTGAAACTGCCCAAATCGCTCAAGACGTGGGCGCGGATGTGGTGGTAGCCCGTTCTCGTTTTGCGGCGGCGCTGCCCGAACTGATAGAAAAACATGCCCGTGTGCCGGACAGCGCCGCCGCCGTCGCCGCCTGCGCCGGGCCTTTATCGGAACGGGGACAGCAAGGTATTGTTCTGTTCAACCAGGGCCACTATTACGAAGCGCATGAAGAACTGGAGCACGCCTGGATGGCGGATCAAGGGCCAGGGCGCGATTTGTACCGGGCCATATTGCAAATAGCCGTTTGTTATTTGCAAATTGAACGACAGAACTATCGGGGGGCCATCAAAATGCTACTGCGGGTGCGCCAATGGCTAAACCCTTTACCTGAATCGTGTCGCGGTGTAGACGTCCTGCAACTGCGGCAAGATGTACAGGCCGTTCACGAAGCGTTGGTATCCCTGGGAGCAGACAGAATAAGTGAGTTTGATTGGGTTCTAGCCCGCCCGGTCGCTTTTACCCCACCACCTTACCCCAAAATTGACATAACAGCATAGATGTGCTTCAGCGCCCTTCCACGGCAACGCTGCATCCAGAGCGTTAGCTACTATTTCCTATTTCACAATATTGTAGACTGATTTATAAGTTACTGGCTGCCTATCAGGTTTTGTTGTAAGTCCTTACCGCGAAGCAGGCAAAAGTCATAAAGTTTCGCTAATTTTCTTTCTGCTTTGGGTGCTTTGCGTGAAATTGTTGACAAACCCGATTACAAGAGTCTGGCAAACTTTTGTAATCTCTCCCCTACATCAACAGAAACTGCGCGCGCTGCCACGTGCCATCTGACGTATTGACAAATCTTAATATTACTCCTAATGTATTGTTAGTAGTATAAGCTATCTGCTGATTGATCTGAAGCAGACCAGAGAGTCTTCATAACGACCTGTTCACCCAAACAGATCGCCACAAGATAGCGTGGCAGCGGTATCGCCCCGGCAATGAACAATTGTCCCCTTTCATGAAGCTAACCAGGTTGCCATTCGCCTCTCTCTTAATCCGTGATTGTCCATCACCATACCAGGCCCAGGCTAGCCCCCACCCCATGACATTTTTGCCGGCAAAACGCTTTCAGCCCACTATAGTCCCGATTGAGGTCGGGCTAGAAAAACCAGGCGGCTGCAATGTCTACCTATAAATCCTTCCTGATTTTCATTGGTGTGTTCTTGGCCATATTTAGCTTAAGCCGCGCCTTCACCGCATCCAACGCTTTTCCCGTTTTTCTGGACCCCGACAGCAATTACCAGAGCGTTATGCTGCGCCAGTATAACGGCCAACTCCTGCTGGTATTTGAAAAATTTAGTCTTGATTCCTTTGCGGGCGACTTATACGCCACCCTGTCGGCCGACGATGGGTATTCCTGGAGCATCCCCTATCCCATCATTGCCTCGTACAGCAATGAACGCCACCCATCCTTAGTTGAACTGGGGCCGGGTAATCTCGTTCTCTTTTACCACAAGGGAGATGCCTTCAGCAATTTCCGTATCCATCGCGCCACTTCTGAAGATGGCATCACCTGGACAGAAGAAGGCCCTCTTAATCTGGGATGGAGCAGCACCGGCGAGGTCAACCCCAGCGTGATTCTGGAAGACGATGGCGCGCTCACGATGACTTACAATCGCGCCGGGGAGCCAAGCTATATTGCTCGCTCCACCAATGAAGGCGTGACCTGGGACCATGACCAGACGCCAGTCAGCGACGGTCCCTCAGCCCTGGCGCGCCTGACAAAACGGGACAGTGACGGTCTCTATCTGGTCACCTATGAAGTTGGAACCTACAACATGCAGATCTTTAGCAAGACCAGCCAGGACCCCTATGATTGGAGCGGCGATCAAGTCCTGGTGTCCAGTGGCGGCACAAATCAGGATTCCCGTCCGCTGGCGTTAGAAGGGGGCGCTTTTATGGTGGCTTACGCTCACCAACCCAACACCAGCAGCCCATTCAGCGTCTATTACCGTATCAGTTCTGACGGCCAGACCTGGTCTGATCGGGTACGGATAACGTCTGAAGACAATTTCTATAAGCTGGAGCCATTCATCATGCGCCAGGGTATGCCGGGTCATGTCAAAGTGATCTGGTCCCAGCAAAAGGGCGGCTTCCCTTACATTGATCACGACATCTGGATCATGCCTGACCTTCTCCTCGATGGCAATCTAAACGGTTCTCATATAATGGCTTCTGAAAGTTTCGTTAAGCCTGGCGAATCATTAACCTATACACTCACCTTGAGCAACAGCGGCGCTTTTCCCCTGGCGGTGCAGATGGTTGACGAAATGCCGGCAAACACCACCTACCAGGCAGGCAGTCTGACAGCAGACAGCGGCGCTTACAGCTTCGATCCCCTGACCGATGCCATTGACTGGACCGTTACTGTAGACAATGACATGCAGGCTGTCTTGTCTTTTACTGTTTTAACAGCCGCCGGTATGGAAGATGGCGCTGTTATCACCAACGTGGCCCTCTTTGATGACAATTTAGGGGTTACCCACGAAACCAATATGATCACTATTGTGGACGCCCTACCACCTGACTCCTCGTTTGTATCCCCAGCGAATGGGCAACTTATTACGAGTTCCCAGGCGCTGTTAGTGGGCACGGCCAGCGACACCCAGTCTGGCGTAGCCAAAATCGAGGTGAAAGTGGACGGAGGTCCCTGGCAAACGGCCAGCGGACTCACAAATTGGTCACTGCTGGTAAGTGGACTGGGAGAAGGCAGGCATGAATTCCAGGTACGGGGTACGGATACCGCCGGTCACGTGGAATTATCTCCCGACATCATTTACGTGCGGATTGACACCGTGCCCCCTTTTGGCAATGTGGCGTTATTTCTGCCGGCAGTAGCTCGCCCCTGAGGTAACTTCTCAATATTTCGGGGGAAACGCAGCCTGAGCTTGTCGAAGGCCGTTGGTTTCGACAGGCTCAACCAACTTTGCCACACATTATTGAGAAGTACGTATCTTCTCACTTAACCATGAGGGTGTCAGCCCCACTACTGGCAGGGCTGACACCCTTTTTCTTTGGCTAGGCTGTCTGTCCCTGGCGGCGGCGCCACCATTTCTCAGATTCAACGGCTACAAAAACGATCGCGCTCAAAGCAAGCGCCAACAACAAATCATTCAAGGAAAGCGACACGGTTTCGAAGAAACCCTGGAAAAACCCAACGTAAATCACCATCAACTGCAGCGCAAACGTCAATAAGACGGAGCCAATTGCGGCCTTGTTAGATAACCAGCCAATCGTGAAGATAGAGTCAATATTCGAACGGATAGCCAATGCGTTGCCCATCTGGGACAGGGTAAGGGTGGTAAATACCATGGTTTGCCAGGGGCCGTTGGGGTCCCGCAGCCAGTAAATATAGCCGATTCCCAGCGACACCATACCCATCAAAGTACCTACCCACAGAATCTGCCGCCCCAAGCCGCGGCTGAAGATGCTTTCCTTGGGATGAAACGGGCCTCGTTTCATAATGCCCCGCTCCGCAGGTTCTACGGCCAATGCCAGACCAGGCAAGCCATCAGTGACCAGGTTAATCCACAGAATTTGCAGGGGCAGCAGCGCCAGCGGCATCCCCAAGAACGGCGCCAACAACATCACAATCATTTCGCCTGTGTTGCTGGAGAGCGTGTATTTGATGAACTTGCGAATGTTGTCAAAAATGACGCGCCCTTCTTCAATGGCGGTCACGATGGTGGCGAAGTTGTCATCGAGCAGAATCATGTCTGCCGCTTCTTTGGAAACGTCTGTGCCCGTAATGCCCATAGCCACACCAATATCG
>CAZDSN010000130.1:0-8696 GCA_964507675.1 uncultured Ardenticatenaceae bacterium
ATAAGTGTACAAAGGATTTTGACGAGAGTTGTTTTGCCGGCGCCATTGGGCCCCAACAGGCCAAACACCTCTCCGGGCGACACTTGCAGCGACACCTGGTTCACCGCTGTAGTGTGCGGGCGGCGCGCCGTCCGCCGCCAACCCGCTGGCGGCGCAAACGTTTTCGTCAACTGGTCAATCTCCACGGCGAAATTCATGGCAGAAGTCTAACGGCAACAAATTGAATGGGCAACAAAGGAACAGGTGAGTTGAGTCAAATTCTGGTTTGCGGTCTGATAAATGTGGAAACGACGCTGCGGATTGAGGGGTTTCCGCTGGCTTATGAACCCGTATTATATCCGTTCAATGGCATTCACAGCAGCGTGTCTGGCGTGGGTTACAATGTAGCCAAAGCGCTGACGGTGCTGGGGGATACGGTGCGGCTGTTGGCGATTGTGGGGGAGGATGATGCCGGCATTCTCGTCCGCCGCGCCCTGGAACAAAACTACATCCCCGCCGCTGGCGTCCTGGCCCAGGCAGCGCACACCGCTCAATCCGTCATCCTGTACGACCCCAGCGGGCGGCGCATGATCCACACCGACCTCAAAGATATGCAGCAGCAACTCTACCCGGTAGAGCGTTTCGTCGCCAACCTGGAGCAATGCGACCTGGCCATATTGTGCAATATCAACTACTCGCGCCCCTTTCTGGCGCTGGCGCAGCAGGCTAACGTTCCTATCGCCACCGACGTCCACGCCATCCACGACCTGGAAGACCCTTATAACGGCGACTACATGGCTGCCGCCCGCATCTTATTCATGAGTCACGAGCGACTGCCTGTGTCGGCGCGCGAATGGGCAGAGCGGGTGATGCGCCGCTATGGACCGGAGGTATTAGTCATTGCCTTGGGGGCCGATGGCGCACTGCTTGCCGTTAAGTCAAGTGGACTTCTAGAACACCTGCCAGCCGTGGTCACTCGCCCTATTGTCAGCACGATTGGCGCGGGCGATGCGCTGTTCTCTAGTTTCTGTCATTTTTACGTACAAAACGGCGACCCTTACGCCGCCCTACAGCGGGCCATTCTCTTCGCCTCCTATAAGATTGGCGAACCAGGCGCCGCTGCTGGATTCCTGACGGAAACGGCGCTTAATTTGCTTTTTAAGAAAATTCCCTCATAATGTAGTCAATCTAGACTGCTTCATTCCCATCAAGCAGCCTACCGTTAGCCAGTTGCGCGGAGTTTGTGCCAATTTTGCTGAAAAATTACAAAAAGCTGGTTGACTTCTGTAATTTAACACCTCAACACGAGTCAGCGCTAACTGTCCATTGTTTCAAGGAGGCTTCCCGTGTTAAAAGAGTTCAAAGATTTTGCCATGCGCGGCAATTTGCTAGACCTGGCCTTTGCCGTCATCCTGGGGGCAGCATTTAGCCCTATCGTGGCCTCGCTGGTCAAAGACATTGTTATGCCCCCCATTGGACTGCTGCTGGGCGGCGTGGACTTTACCAACCTGTTCATTACCCTCAAAGGTGGCGCTTTCGCTACCTTAGCCGATGCTCAGGCGGCCGGGGCAGTCACCATCAACTATGGCCTGTTCATCAACACCATTATCAACTTCCTGGTCGTGGCTTTCGTCGTCTTTTTAATCGTGCGCCAGGTAAACCGCATGAAGAAAAAGGAAGCGGCAGCCCCCCCTGCGCCGCCGGCGCCCAGCAATGAAGAAAAGCTGTTGGCGGAAATTCGGGACCTGTTAAAACAACGGTAGTGGGTTATGCAGTAGGGACGCTCCCATGTGCAGCTTTGCGCAAGCACATGGGTTTGTCCCTACCGGTAGACGCGCGCCACCGCCGCTCGTAATTCGGCGTAAATGGGGTGCAGACAAATGATGATATCGGCCAGCCGCGCCCCTACTGCCGCCTGGTAAGCGGGCGTTAATGTCTGCATGGGATAAACCTCGTAAATCTTCGTCCAACCCCGGTCCCACATCTCCGCTTCAATGTGCTCCCCCAGGGCCATCTTTAGCTCGAACAAGTGCCGGCGAAAACCCTTTAACAAGAAGCGGTTTAATTCCGTGTCGTGGGCCTCGCAATGAAACCCTAACTCCCTCCCAGGGTGGCGCAGCGCCGGGGAGACTTCATAATGCAGCGCGGGTTCGCCAAAATGAAACTGAATGAGCCAACGCCACGGCTGCCGCGTCTGGATGCTTTGCAGCGATGCCGGCAATCTCGGCGTCACTACCTCAGGCAAAGTTTGCAGAAACTTGTTGCGGGACAATTCAGCCATCTCACCAACCATCCTTCTCTCTCCCCTGTGATTATAGCCGACATTGGTTATAATCCGAGATGTGCTCAATAATCAAAGCAGTTAATCTCCAAACTGTCGTCGCTATTTTCCTGTTTGCCTTTGGCTGCTCTGCTTTTCTGTGGTTATCCACCCATATCCAGTAGTGGGTGGGACTAATTGACCCCACCTGCCGGCTGACAAAGCGCATGAAATTATGGAAAATAGCGGTCATCCCAAAACGTTTTAGGCCATGCACCTCAACTCGATTCAACACGGGCGCCAGGTGCGCCAGGCGCAACTGCTCAAAGATTAGCCTGACCGGCTCCAAGGGCATTGTGATTTGTATCAGGCACTAACACCATACACCACGCCTTGCGCCACATGGCACAGCACTGTTGTAGGAAAATTGATGGCAGTAAGCGACGACAACCAACAAGCCTACCTGGCCGCGCTGTATGAAGTCAGCACCCAGTTGGGTACAACCCTGGACCTGACCGAACTCCTGAACCTGGTGATGGACTCGATCATCAAGCTGACAGGAGCCGAACGCGGCTTTCTGATGCTGCGCGAAGAGATTACGGGCGCGTTGGAAACTGCTGTCGCCCGCAACGTTGATCAGGAGACAATTGCCGGCAATGCCATGCAAATCAGCCGCACCGTTGTCACCCGCGCCGCCCAAACCGGCCAGGCTATCCTGACGGACAATGCCCAGGAAGACCACCGCTTTGCCGCACACCAGAGCGTCATCGGTTACCAACTACGCTCCATCATGTGCGCCCCGCTGCGGGCGCGCGGGCGCATCATCGGCGTCGCTTACGTAGACAACCGGCTATTCAGCGGCGTCTTTTCCCAACGCGACCTGGACCTGCTGGTGGCCTTTATCAACCAGGCCGCTGTGGCCATAGATAATGCCCGCCTCTTCACCCAAACAGACCAGGCGTTGGCTCGCCGTGTGGAAGAACTGACCATCTTCCAGCAAATTGACCAGGAGCTAAACCGTTCGCTGGATCTGAACCGGGTATTGAGCCTGGCGCTCGATTGGGCCATCAAATTAACAGAATCAGATGGCGGCTCCATTGGGCTGTTGGTAGAAGAAGAAGAGGAAACTTACGTCCGCCTGCTGCCCAACCCCCATGAAACGAATTCGCCCACGCGCCGGGTTCCGACTTCCCACCCTATCGTGGCGGAACTACTACAAACTGAAAACTGCGTCCATCGCCAACACCTCAGCCCCATTGAGGCCATAGACGGCACGCCTGCCGCCGCCCAATTAGGCGTACCTATCAAACGAGAAGGGCGCGTCATCGGTCTCATCTCACTGGAAAGCCAGCAAAGCAACACCTATAAAGAAGAGGACATTGCCTTTGTCACTCGCCTGGCTGACCGTAGCGCCGTGGCCATTGAAAACGCTCGTCTTTATGAAGCCCTGCAGGCTGCCGACAAAGCCAAAACCGACTTCATCTCCCTGGTTACCCACGAACTCCGCCTGCCTATGACGTCCATCAAAGGCTACACTGATCTGGTACAAAAAGAGTTGGTCGGCCCGCTGAACCAACAGCAAAAAGAGTTCCTGGACGTAGTACAGCGCAACGTGGTCCGCATGAGCATCTTGATTGACGACCTTTCCGATATTAACCGCATCGAAAGCAAACGAATGCGGTTTGAATTCAGCCAGTTTGACGTGCGCCAGGTGGTGAAAGACGTCATCGCCACCATGCGGGAACGCCTGGAAGCCCGGCAGCAAACCGTGCACCTTCATCTCCCCCCCGATTTGCCCCTGGTTCACGCCGACCGCACCCGGATCAACCAGGTGCTGACGAATCTGCTTAGCAACGCCAACAAATACACACCGCCGCAGGGAGAAATTGCCATCCAGGCGGCTGCTCACGCCTCCCATGTTCAGGTATCCGTCGTGGACAACGGCCTGGGCATTACGCCCGAAGATCAGGCGCGCCTGTTCACCCAGTTTTTCCGCTCCCAGGATACCCAGGTGCGGGAGCAACCTGGTTGGGGTTTGGGATTATCCATTGTCAAAATGATGGTTGAGGCGCAAGGGGGTGAAATCAGCTTCCAAAGTATCTATCGCCAGGGCAGTACATTCACCTTCACCATTCCCATTGCTGGCCTGGCCAACGCTCCCCAATCCAGTCGCGTATGATCCCAGGCGCTGCCCTTCGCCGCCACCCTGTGGCTGCCTGCGCCGCCAGACAATACCCAATCTATCCCTGCCGCCACCGTCGCGCCTGCTGCCGCCAGACGGGTGTACTTACCAATACACGGCCTTATGAACGAATCACCAGTTGGCGCCAAGCTTTTGCTTTCCTATGACATCCATACGGACAATACCGACGCCTACTTTCGCTTTTTTCTGGGGCGTTACATCCCCGTGATGCAGGCCTTGGGTCTGGAGGTCAGCGAAGCATGGCACACCGCCTACGGCAACTATCCCAACCGGTTGGTGGGCTTTGTAACTCGCGACATGCAGCGAGCGCTGGCGCTGTTGCCCAATGAGAACTGGATACAGCTCAATCAGGAACTACTGACCTACGTCACCAACTTCAGCTATAAAATCATCCCATATCGGGAAGGATTTCAATTTTGAGGGCGATGTGGCATGGCTCAATATCCACTGCCAGCCGCCCACAGGCTGCCGAACGACCGGGCCTCAGGGCGCATGAGTGAAATAACCGCACACAGGCTGCTGATTTACAGCCTCATGAGCCGTCGCTGGCGGCGCAAACTACTGGCATCCTGGTTCATCTTGACCGTCGTCGTGTTCTACCACGGAGTCGTCTCTCAGGACACCAGGTGGCTCTGGCTGCCGCTCACACTGCTGATCCTCTGGGGGTTCGTCACATTCTGGCTGCCGCGCTGCCGGGTACAGGTACTGGCTGATAAGCTGCGACTGCACGGCCCCTTGAAAACGTTAGATATCTCTTTTGATCATATTGATGCAGTCAAAATATCGCAGTTGGCGCAGCACTTTCCGGTAGAGGACCTCCGATTTAACGAATTAAATTTGCTCAGCCGGGTGTACAGGCAGCCATGCCTGTTAATTCAGACCCCCAAACTGCCTCACCTGTGGAGCAGCCAACGGCTGTGGTTCTCGCGCTTTTTGTTTAGCCCTCGCGAACCTGGCCTGCTGTTGGTGGTATCTGATTGGCCGGGTCTGAACCAGATCCTTATTGAGACGTGGTCAGCCTGGCAGGGGCTGCCGTTGCCGCTGCCGGTCGAGGCGGCAGCCGTTTCTGCCCCATCCTCGCCCATGCCCCCTGGCCACAACACCAACAACCCCTTCCCCCACACCCCGGCTATCCCTTTCACTGACGGTGAGCGCGCCGCGACAAAGCCGCTACTGCTAATTGCCGATGACAATGACCAGGTGCGCAGCCAGCTATACCAACTGCTTAATCCACATTACCGGGTCATCACCGCCGCCGATGGCATAGAAGCCTTGCGCCAGGTCTACGCCCTGCGCCCTGACCTGGTGCTCACCGATCTGGCTATGCCGCACATGGATGGCCAGGCGCTTTTGAGCGCCATTCGCGCCGACTTTGATTTGGGGGCGACGCCCGTTATCGTGCTCACGGCCAGCGATGAACTGGAGGCTCGTATCAGCAGCCTGGAAGCTGGCGCAGATGATTACCTGACGAAACCATGCAGCGAGCAGGAACTGTTGGTGCGCGTGCGTAACTTGCTGCACGCTCGAGCGCAGGAACGCCGCTTGGTAGAACTAAACCAACACCTAGAAGCCCGTCTTGAGGAGCAGTTGGCTGAACTCGTGCTCAGCGGCGACTTGCGACGATTTCTGCCAGAATCCGTAGCGGCCAGCGTTCTGTCTGGCGAGATTGGTCCTGTGGAAGTATTTGAGCGGCGGGTCATAACCATCCTGTTTGTAGACATTGTCAGCTTCACGACGCTGACAGAAGTGCTCCAACCCAACAAACTGGCGGCTATTCTGAATGACTATCTACGCGAAATGACTGCCATCGCGCTGGTGCACGGAGGCATGGTGGATAAATTTATTGGGGATGGTTTGATGGTTCTGTTTGGCACGCCAGAAGCTATTGAACCCGCCACCCAGGTTCTGGCTGCTATGCAAACGGCAGTAGCGATGCTGCACCAGATCGAAGCGTTAGCCAGGCGCTGGCAGAGTGCGCTGCCGGCCCAAATCCAGGTACGTATTGGCGTCAGCACCGGCCCTTGCACCATTGGTGTCTTTGGCAGCGACATGCTCAAGAGCTATACGGCTGTGGGCACGCCTGTAAATATCGCTTCGCGTCTGCAAGGGGAAGCGCACCCGCAAAGCATCTTGTGCAGCCGGGCTGCTTATGAGCTGGTATCGCATCAGGTAAGGGCGACGACGCGGGGCGCGCTGCGTCTGCGCGGGGTACGGGAACTGGTGGAAGCCTACGACATCCTGGAGGTACTGGGATGAAGAAACCTGCCGCATCAAAGCACCCGCTGCTGACCAGCCGCTCGTTAGGCCGGCAAATGAAGGGGAGGTTGGGGGGAATTATGCTGTTTGGGGCGGTGGTCGGCGTCTACGACTTTTATACGCGGACGCTGGGCAGCCATTGGTATTGGATATGGGTGATGGAAGCAGCCTGCCTGGGGCTGTGGGGTTACTATGGCTGGCTGCTGCGGCGTGTGTCCATCCAGGTACACCCCAACTTCATCCGGCTGCAAGGAGGTATGCGTGGTTTCAACATCAGTTATGGCCGCATCTTGACGGTTACCTCCGCCACCCTGAGCCAGCACTACAAGTTAACCGAGATGAAGGGCGGCGAGCGACGTTTGTTGGAACCCTTCTGGCATCAGGCATGTTTGCTGGTAGAGCTGAACCAATACCCCCCCGCTCTGCAAAAGAATCCCCATCTGTGGCTGCCGCGCTACCTGTTCGGCACGCGCCGTCCTGGTTTGCTGCTGGTGGTAGATGACTGGATGATCTTGAGTCGTGAAATAGAAGGGGCGCGCACCATCTGGCAGCAGCAGCGTGGCCAACAGCAGCGGGCGCAAAACCAGCGCACGCTGGCGGCGCGCATTATGGATGAATACGTGCCGTAGGGAAGGGGAATAATTAATGGGTGAATTGTTGAACGGTTACCTAAACTCTATCACAGATTTTCCTGAAAAAAGCTAAGCGCTATTTCTGGATGATCCAGCAAGTATTGATAGCCGCCGAAACGTTGGGTTTCGGCCAGGAAGATGGGGGAGACGGCGTGGGGAGTGGCGGCCACCATGCGGGCTACGTCGGCGGGGCTGCCCCAGGCGTCTTGTTCGCTTTGCACGTAGAGAATGGGCGTGGCGCCGGCAGAACTGGCGGCAAAAAC
The DNA here is from genome assembly GCA_964507675.1 of uncultured Ardenticatenaceae bacterium. GTDB lineage: Bacteria > Chloroflexota > Anaerolineae > Promineifilales > Promineifilaceae > JAGVTM01. Next base: position 7,594 of record CAZDSN010000130.1, read on the forward strand.
TGGATCAATGGCCGACATGCGCAAACCGCCAGACAAGAGCGGATACCCCACTTCCATCACCCACCCCAAAACTTTGCCCAATGGCCCCAACAAATAAGCCGCGTAACCGGCTTTGAATACCGTTGGCGTCGTTGGCTGTACGGCAATGGCCGCCTTCAGCGCCCGGGTGCGTGGCAGGGTAAACAGGATGGTGTTAGCCCCCATGGAGAAACCTACCGCCCCAATCTGGTCGGAACGTACATCGGCGCGAGCTTGCAGAAAATCAAGCGCGCCCAGAAGGTCGTTGGCCTCCTGGAAGCCAAAGGTGACCGGCGGAGCCAGCGCGCTCTGCCCATGATTGCGCAAATCAAACATCAGGACGTGGTAGCCCGCCCCTCGCAGGGCGTCAGCCAGCAGCAGCAGTTCCAGGGGTGAACTACCCGGCAGGTCTTCCAGCAGATTGCCGGCAATGGTTCCCAACCGGTTCCAGGGCCAACCATGTACCAACACCACGGCCGGGCGCGGTTCGGCGGCTGGCGGCGAGGACGCCGGCGGCGAAGTCGCCGCGGGAATAAACCAGCCAGACAGACGCACGCCATCCCGCGCCGGAAAGTGCACGTCTTCATAAGCCAGGCCAAAATGACGCGGCGTGGCCCACATCGCTTTGCGCGGAGGACGGATGATAAAGCGAGTGAAATACAACGCCAGCGTGGTGACGATGCCGGCAATAAATCCAGTGACTATCAAAAAAAGTTGAATTGCCCGCCGAAATTGAGCCATGATGTTCTCCTGAAATCAAACTATAACCCAAGAAGGGAGGGTAAACAACTACGATCAGGCTACGACGCACACGTAACCTTATGGGCAGGCTAGATTACAAAAGTCTGGTAGACTCCTGTAGTCTCGCATCGGCGTTGGCAGCAGCGCTGCATAGCAATCTACGTACCCGACAGATGCCTGTAAAAATTGCGAGAATCTGACTTCCACTTTAATCACAAACAGGTAAAATAGAAGGAAGGCAGCAGCGCCCCTCCCTGGTTGTGAGCTGGCTCTGGTTCTGGCCCACGACGATTAAAAAGCGCTGAAATCAAGCAACCTATGGCCCAACGCTCACCCGATCAACT
>CAZDSN010000131.1:0-8694 GCA_964507675.1 uncultured Ardenticatenaceae bacterium
GAGATGCTGAACATGGCGATGTTCCAGGTGATGGGTAATGACCTGACGGTGATGCTAGCCGGGCAGGCCGGCCAGCTAGAGCTGAATGTGATGATGCCCATTATTGCCTATAATCTGTTCCAGAGCATGGATGTGATTATTAACAGCGTGCGCGCCTTTACGGACAAATGCGTGCGCGGCTTACAGGCAAATTCCGAGAAGGCCACCGGCTGGCTGGCTAAGAATGCTATCCTGGTGACGGCGCTGAATCCGGTGATCGGTTACCTCAAGGGCGCAGAAGTCGCTAAAGAAGCAATGGCTTCTAACCGCACGGTGCGCGAGGTGGTGTTGGACAAAGGGTACTTGACCGCCGAGGAAGCAGACCGCATTCTGGATGCGTATAAGTTGACGGAGGGGGGGATTCATAAATAGGTGTTAGTTTGCAAAGGGGCTGCCATGTGCAGCCCCTTTTTACTTCAGCGATGGATCAGAGAATGACGCTGCGAATATGCCACGCTGTTTTTGCCGGCATGATCACGCACGTCCAATCACTCTATCCTGAAGAGGGGTGTGGGTTTCTAAGCGGTCAGGGGAACGTGGCCTGTCGCTACTTTCCTGTTCCCAATCTGGCGGCTGCTTCTAACCGGTTTCACATGCACCCGCAAGCGCAAATTGACGCCCTATACGCCATTGCCGCAGCAGGGGAAGAACTCCTGGCTATCTACCACTCCCATCCCCATGGCCCCGCCTCTCTATCTCCCACCGACCTGGCAGAACTCCCTGATGGCCGCGTGCCGCATATTGTCATCTCCTTGCAAAAACCGGAGCAACCCAAGTTGCGCCTGTTCGTTCTGGATCAGATGAGGATACATGAAGAATTCTGGCATCTGGTGTAACCATCAGCGGTGGGATGTGTTTTCAAGATAGTGGATCGGGCTAATCACATAACATGGAACCGAGGTGACAGCTATGACGAACATCTTCTATGTCTTTGCTATGTGCGGGGCATCGGCCCTGGTGGGGTATTTGCTGGGCGCGATTCCGTTTGGTTATCTTTACGTCAAACTATTTCGGAATGTGGACGTGCGCTACATTGGTAGTGGGCGCACAGGGGGCACTAACTCTTTTCGCGCGGCAGGGTTGGGCGCCGGCATTTTGACCTCGCTCAGCGACGTACTCAAAGGCGTGACAGCCATCTGGATCGTCAGCGCCCTGTTTAGCACCCAGATATGGCTGCCGTGGGCGCAGGCTGTAGCTGGCCTGTTCACGGTGATAGGGCACAACTGGTCGGTCTACATCAAGTGGGCAGGTGGGGCCGGCACAGGTCCTAATGTGGGCTGGTCAGCGGCGTTGTGGTGGCCAATACTGCCCATTAGCCTGGCCGTGATGGTCGGCTTGCTGCGCGGCCTGGGTATGGCCTCGGTGGCTTCGATGGCTATGGCAGTGATTATTCCCCTTATATTTGCTGTGCGATATGTGGCCGGGGTAGATGGGACATTTGCATACACGGCTGCCGGCATTGCCACCCTGCTTGTCGTGCTGTGGGCCTTGCGCCCCAACATCAAGCGACTGCTCAACGGCACCGAGCGTATCGTCGGCCCCCGCGCCAGGCAGCAACCAAAACCCAAAGAGTAACCTTATCCCCTCTTCCCTCTTCCTTCTTCCCTCCCTTCTACCCCCCTCCCTTCGTCAACACTTCATAATGCAGTAAGCCCATATCGTCAATGATGACGCTCTTCACAACCGGTAGAGCCACAGCCATGCGCGGAGATTGGGTGAGGTCTAAGGCCGGCAAATCCTCGGCCCACAACGCCTGAATCTCCCCATACTTCGCCAGCCGCAGATCCACTTGCAGCGGGTCCAGCGCCTCCATTTCCGTCAACAGCGTCTCCATAGCCGGATTCTCATAATTGGAGCAAACGGTATCTGTGCGCCGCAAGAAATAGTAAAGCCAGCTCATCCCGTCTGCATACGATACCGGTTGGTTCGGGGCGGGCCAGCCCATCAAGTAAGCCGGGTAATTACAGGCCGCTTTCTCATTGCGGAACGTTTCCCAGGGAATGCCTTGCAGCGTCACCTGGAAAACCCCTGTTTCTTCCAGTTGAAGTTTAATAGCGTTGGCATAAGCCTGTTCCAGGTTGGTGTACCGCCCATCGCTGATATACCAGATGGTGATCGGCAGCGGGCGCTCAGCCGTATAGCCGGCAAAAGCCAGCAGGCGGCGCGCTTCATCCAGGTTGCGTTCGGGTTGGGTGGGGGTATGGCCAGGCACGCCGTCAGGAATCGGGCTGTATAGCGGCGTGCGAATCCCCTGGAAAATTTGCTCCGCCAGCAGTTGCCGGTCTACGGCATACGCCACCGCCTGCCGTACTTGCGGCACATTCCAGGGGGCTTTGTCGTGCACAAAGATCAGGTAACTCTTGAAACTGGACGGCCCTGTCCACACGCGATAGTCAGGCGTATCGCGCAGTTCAACCAGGTCGCTGTCTGCCAGACCTGTCCAGGCCAGATCAATGGCCCCAATGGCCAACGATTCACGCATCCGCTGCGCCGAGGGATAAAACCGCACCTGAATGTTTTCAAACGCTGGCGCCGGCCCAGGCCACTGGGGATTGGCTTTCAATTGCAGCTTTTCGCCAGGAATCCACTCTTGAATGGTGTAAGGACCAATGCCGCCGCAACTGCTTTGGGGATCAGCATTCGGCGAGAAGCACTCATCGCTGATGATAAAGTAAGGAGGCGTCGCCAGCAGGCTGGGGAAATAGGAGATGGGCGCGGCCAGCACAAACTTGACCGTCAGCCCGTCCACCACTGTTACCGCGTCTTCATCCGCAAAACCATCCCCGTTTTCGTCCTTCAGAAAGGCGTTAACCAGCCAGTTACCCAACCGCGCTGAGCGCAGCACCGACCAGCGCACATCGTCTGCGCTCAGGTTGCTGCCGTCAGGAAAAATAAGTCCGTTGCGCAGATTGAACGTATATTCTTTTTTATCTTCAGAGACCGTTAATGTGTCAAACAGGAGCGGCGTCAACTGATTATCGGCTGTGTGCCAAAACAGGCCGCTCATGGTATTGCTCTTGATTTCCCAACTAATCAAGTCAGGTTGTAAGTCACCCGGGTCCAGGTCTTTTAGCGCGCCGCTGATACCAATAACGAGTTCGTTGGCCGGTGTTCCAATGAGGGACTCCCCGGCGCGGATGGTGTCATTCTCAATCAGCCAGGCTCGCGCCAGACGATCAATTGTGCCGTCCCCCCGTATTTGGGCAATGGCTTCATCCAGCGCCTGCCGCAGCAGTTCATTGTCGGCAGCCACGGCAATGCCGTACGCCTTGTGGCTGATCCAGGCGTCTCGACCGCTGCCGCCGGCAATTTTAAGCTGTTGGAAGTAGGTTGTAGCGAAGTGTTCAGCGTCATCACTGTCAATAATGACGCCATCAACTGCGCCGTCAATCAACGCTTGCAAGGCAGCCGGAATGCTGTCATACAGGCGCAGGTCGGCGGTAGGAATTCCAATTTGCTGTGCCGTTTCTGCGCCGCTGCTGTTTTCTTCGACGCCAATTGGTGTGCCTGGCTGGATGTCCCGATAGCTTTGCACGGCGGCTTCATTGGCGCGTACAACCAGCACCTGCCCTAATTCCAGGTATGGCGTGGTGAAGGCAATGCCGGCAGCAGGTTCCTCCGGAATGACGAGAGCAGACATAGCGGCGTCAAATTCGCCGCTGGCCACGCTGGGCAAAAAGCCCTGGTCGTAGCTGGTGACAACAAATTCATACTCGAAACCTGCTTGTGGCGCGATATTGGCCATTACGTCCGCATCAAAGCCAATGATAGTGCCAAATTCATCAATATTTTCAAAGGGGGGAAAGGGGGCGTCTATAGCTATGGTGATGAAAGAGAGATCATTGTCTGCCGCTGGCGGCACACTGGTCGCATCTACTGTTGGCACGGCGGCGGCCGGCTCTGTGGGACTGAGGGTAGGGACGGCTGTTTCTGGTTCGTTTTGACAGCCCAATAACAACAGCGCCAATAACGCCGCCAACAGGTGTCGGCGCGGCAAAGAGTACCTGTGTCGTTTCATACGTTTTCTGCCTACACTTCCCCCAAATAGGCCCGTCGCATCGCCTCATTGGTGCGTAATTCAGCGGCAGCGCCGGAAAGCACCACTTCGCCGGTTTGCAGCACGTAGCCACGGTCCGCGATGGAAAGGGCCATGTTGGCGTTTTGCTCGACAATGAAAGTCGTTACGCCCTGGTTCTTAATCGCCAGGATAATTTCAAAGATGCGCTCCACGAAAATGGGAGCCAACCCCATGGAAGGCTCATCCATCAACAGGAGTTGCGGGCGCGACATCAATGCTCGCCCCATAGCCAGCATTTGCTGCTCACCGCCAGACAGCGTGCCTCCCAACTGGTGCAGCCGTTCCTTGAGCCGGGGAAAAAGCTCAAAAATACGGGCCACGTCGGCCTCTATGGCCGCGCGGTCATGGCGCAGATAGGCGCCCATTTCCAGGTTTTCGCGCACCGTCATACGGGCAAAGATGCGCCGGTTTTCGGGGACAATGGAGATGCCGCGGGCCACAATCTCCGTGGTGCTGAGACCGTTGATGGCTTCCCCCAGAAACTCGACTGTACCCCTGCTGGGGGTGACAATGCCCAGAATGGTTTTGAGCGTGGTGGATTTGCCGCTGGCATTGCCACCCAGCAGCGATACCATTTCGCTGGGGTAGATTTCCATATTGACGCCGCGCAACACCTGCACACTGCCATAGTGGGTGTCTACGTTTCGCAGTCGAAGAATGGGTTGGCCGTTTTGCATCATGTTCCTTCGAAAATAGTTGATTCCATAGAGCGGGTTGCCAACCCGCTCATCCTGCGAAAATAGGTTCACGCGGAGACGCAGAGGACGCCGAGAAAAATGTAGGACAAACTATGAGTTTGTCCGCGCAAACTAACAGTTTGCGCTACAGATTTTCATTCATGTGGAGAAAATTCCCACGTTGTCCATGCGTGAAATACTTGTGGCGTCGCTACTTTTTGCTGTAGCCAAAGCGCTGCAGCGCCTGTTCGTTACGCCGCCATTGGGGTTCTACTTTGACCCACAACTCCAGAAAGACTTTCCCTTCTAACAGTTGTTCAATTTCACGCCGGGCCGCCGCGCCTATCTGGCGCAGTTGGATGCCTTTAGCCCCAATCAGGATTTTCTTGTGACTTTCCCGCTCCACGAACACATTAGCGGAGATATAGGTGACGCCGTTTTCCCGCTCCTTAAACTCCACAATCTGTACAGCCGCTCCATAGGGGATTTCGTCTTGCACTTGCAGCAAAACCTGTTCCCGAATCATTTCGGCGGCAATGTCGCGCAAATAGGTATCCGTGACCTGATCGGCGGGGTAATAGCGGGGACCTGTGGGCAGCGCCTCGACCAGCATTTGCTGTAGTTCCTGGCAGCCGTGGCCGTGCAGGGCGGAGATGAGCAGCCATTTAGCCTGGGGCAGCAGCGCCTGGTAGGCGGCGCAAACAAGGAGCACCTGTTCTGGAGGGAGCAGATCGCTTTTATTGATAGCCATGACGACAGGCGTCCGCCCCGCCAGCGGCTGTAGTTCGGCGGCGATGGCCTTGTCGCCGGCATGAGGAGGCGTGGTGGCATCTACCACCCACAAAATGACATCAGCATCCGTCAGCGTTTCTGTAGCCGCCTCCAGCATGAACTTGTCCAGTTTATGGCGCGGTGCTTTGATGATGCCCGGTGTGTCCATAAAGATCATCTGGTAAGTGGGCGTGGTCAGAATACCAAGCTGGCGCGTGCGCGTTGTTTGCGGACGGGGGGTGACAATGGCGACTTTTTGGGCCAGCAGGGTATTGAGCAGGGTGCTTTTGCCGGCATTCGGCAGGCCCACTACGGTGACGAACCCGGATTTGTGCCCTTCCGGTAAAGCGTCTTCGTCAGGAAGGAGGTTGTCAGAATCATTCATGGGTGTATTCCTGGCCTGGCTATGCCGGCATTATCCCGCGTACATAATCCAGGCTGGCGGCAATTTCGGCGGGAGTCTGGTCAGTTCCGGCGCGCATGACGAGGCATTTAAGCGAAGTCTGGGCTAATTGCGGCAGCCACTCCTGCCAGGCCTTATCACAGGGAGCGGTGACGTTGCCCCCATCGTCCAGATCATAGATGTAAGCCACTGCCAACCTTTGTTCCAACGCCGCCAGCCAATTGTGCAGCGTATTGCGGTGCAGCGCAAGCGGCGTATCCATAGCCCAACCGATGGCCAGGTCGGTGGTGATGCGCACCATACGGTCTACTTGATTGGTCAGGGGGATACCCAGCCAGTAATCTATATTGAGCAGGGCCATATTGACGCGGCGGTTGACGCACTGCACCCATGCTTCGTCGTATCCTTCGACGGTGGGTGGCGCGGTATTATCGTTCAGGTAACTATTGCCGGCGATTTCACTGGTAAAAATGTCGGCGGGTTGGGTGACAAAGACGCGGCTGCCCAGAATGCCGGCAGCCGTTGCCCCCCCTATCAATATATCCCGCCGCGCCCGCTCAAAAAACATCTGCGGCTGCGTTAACGGCACGGCGGTCGTAGACCAGACAGATAGACCCAGGTCGTCTAGCTGTGTTTTTAGCTGGCGATAGAAGCGCCCGCCTGGCTTGCGCCGGAAATCATAGCCAAATTCCGCATTTTGCAGATTGATTTCGACCATGTTGAAGCCCAGTTCGCTGGCCTGGCGCAAGGCGGCAGGCGTGTTTGGGCTGAGCGAAGCAGTGTTAATGGCAAGATGCATGAACGTTATCCATTGGTAATGCGCGTCAGTTCGCGCAGCGTCAGACCTGTGCGTTCGTCCCGCAGCAGGGGTAAACGGATGCGGGTACGGCGCAGTTGGTTCAAATCTAGACTGGCCGTGACGATGCTGTCTTCATAGTAAGGCCCCTGGCAGACCAGATTGCCCTCAGGGTCATAAACCGTAGCCCCACCCCAAAAGGTGACGCCATCTTCAAAACCGGTGCGGTTGCAGTGCAGCACGAAATTGGTGAGGATGCTGGCATACGCCTGATTGATGTGCTCTACCCAGCGGGCGCTGCCGATTTTTTGCTCAGTGGCCAGGCCACGCCCTGGCGAAGCAGACGTCAAGATTAAAATGTCCGCCCCATCCAGCCACAGAATATAAGGAGGACTCATGTGCCAGAAATCCTCGCAAATCAGGATGCCCACTCGTCCAAAGCGGGTGTTAAAGGCGCGGATGTGATCCCCCCAGGCAAAGTAACGCCCTTCGTCAAACATGCCGTAGGTAGGCAAATAAACCTTGCGGTGAATGTGCAGCACTTCCCCACGCGAGAGATAGGCCGCGGCAATGAAGAACTTTTGCCGCTCGTCAGCCTCGACAAAACCGACCACCAGGTCTATGTCACGGCTGGCTTCCAGCAAGGGAGCAAAGACAGGGCTTTTCCAGCCTGGCTTTAAGGCGACTTCAAAAGCCAGGTCATGCAGCCGGTAACCGGTCAAGGAAAGTTCGGGGAAGACAAGCAGTTCGACGCCTTGAGCGGCGGCTTGTTCGATAGTCTTTAAGTGCAGGGCCAGATTAGCCTGTACATCCCCCAATTTGGGGTTTATTTGGGCAAGTCCAACTTTAAGGTCCATAGGATAACAGTTTATGTTGACGGAAGGTAACTATGCAGGTAGTTGATTTCACCCACTTCCCAGCCCGCTCCCTTTAGAGAGAGGGGAGTAATTCCCTCCCCCTGAAGGGGGAGGCCCAGGGTAGGGGTAAGTCGCCCCTGTACAGTCACGACGGAAGTTTAACTTCTCTATGCCATGTTGGAGGGCGACGGCGAGAGCGTATCAGGGCAATGAAAGCAGCGGCGGCGATGCCGGCATCTAAAAGCGGCCCCAGCATCGTTTGCCTGTCGCCGCGCCAGAGCCAGACCACTAAATTAGACGTTGTTAAGAGCAGTAGGGCCAGCCAGAACAGGGTTTGCCCAGGCAATAGCCGTTTGCCCCTGGTTATCAGCAGCAAGACCAGTAAACTGAAGCCAATTCCCAGCAGTTGCGTTGGGTAGCGCAGGTCAAATACGCCGAAACTGTCGGGCAAATTAGCTGTTAGCCAGCCTGGCGATGCCAGACGGCCATAACCACAGCCATGGAAAAAGCAGGCGGCCCAGCCTGTCATGTGCAGCAGCGGCAAGAGCAAGGCCAGGGTGTTGGCGGCAGCATCCCAATGGAGGTCGCGCCAGTTACCCCACTGCCATACGGCCAGTAATCCTACCAACAGCACCCCATGATAATTAAGACCACCGCGCCATACCAGCCAGATTTCTGCCGGTTCAGTTTGAAAGTAAGCCCAATTGACGCCCACATAGGCAGCGCGTCCGCCCAGAATGCCGGCAATCAAACCTGCCAGCAGCGGATCAAACCACTCATGCCACTGCCGTGGTCGCGGCGCCAGATGGTATGCCAGCGCCAGCGCCGCCAGGATGCCTAATCCCCATACATATTGGTAAGTGTACAGAAAAAATGGGCCGAAGCGGCCCAGAATAGGATGCATAGCGCTTGATCTTAAATGAAGTAAGTAAATGGGGCAACAAATGCCCCCAGCAACAAATGCCCCCAGCAACAAATGCCCCAGCAACAAATGCCCCTAGCAACAAATGCCCAGGCACAGCAATTCTCATTTTGGCTGCTTAGTCTGTGGCTGAATCGCCGCCAGGGGCGGG
>CAZDSN010000132.1:0-8673 GCA_964507675.1 uncultured Ardenticatenaceae bacterium
CACCATTCGGCAAGCTCACGGCGACGCCACGAAGAATGAAAACAGGATTTCGCAGGCTTGTGGTGAGCACAGCCGAACCATGACGCAGATTTGTTTTGTGGGGCGACTTGGGAGTGGCTTCACTGACCACTGTTCACTGACCACTATTTTCGAAGGAGCCTTGTCCAATGGGGTACGCCGCGGCGGACAAACGGGCAGTTTGTCCTACAAATTATGGTGCCCATCTATTTGCCTAATCATTCTTTCTTAGAAGTAGTTAGTAGGGGCTGTGGATATGTGCATAATTGCACCTGCACCCATAGATATAGACAAGGCGGCAGGGGGAAAGCCATAGTTGTGGGGTTAAGGCGGCGCACGACCACACCCATCTGTGGATAAGAGCAGGTAAGCGTGACCAGACCTGGGGAGCAAGAAGCGGCGTATCGGTTGCAGTGACCAATATATTGGCGGTTATGGCTGCCAGGATGCCTATATGTGGGATGAAGCCCGTGCCGGCAAGCGGGCATTTTATCCCCCAATCAATCTGCTTTTCCACAGCTTTCCCCCAGTTATCCACAGACAGCATATTTGCAGTAGCTGGACAACATCCTGATTTGGTGGGTTTTGGGTAACAACGAACGGCGCAGCGGGCACAGAACACAAAAAAGCCAATCCCGCCGGGATTGGCTTTTTGAGGCAGGTTTGCAGCCCGCCGCTATCTAGGGGTAAGGTCGCCACACCTTACCTGCTGATGGGAGGTGTTTCAGGCAGAAACGGTTGGGTACAGATTTGATTTGATCTTGAGCACGTCACGGCGCACGTTGGCATCCGTTTCGACAATGCCGGCAATCTTTTCATAGCCGTACAGCACGGTGGTATGGTCACGGTTGCCCAGGTAACCGCCAATTTGGGGGAACGAGGCGTCCGTTTCCGTACGCGCCAGATACATGGCCATCTGTCGAGGGAAAGCTACCGCCCGGCTGCGACTGCTGCCGGTCAGGGAGTCCAGAGAGACCCGGTAGTGACTGGCCACCGCTTCCAGCACCTGAGTTACAGTTACTTTTTCGGTAGAGTGCAATAAATCCGCCAGGGCCATCGTGACCAGTTGGTCGTCAACCTTCCCTCCAGTTAACTCCGCATACGCAATCACTTTATTAAGAGCCCCTTCTAGTTCACGAATGTTGTTGCGCACATTGCGGGCGATGGTTTCCAGAACGTGCCGGGGCACGTCAATTTGGGTATTTTCCAGTTTAGCCTCCAAAATGGCTTGCCGGGTTTCGATGTCAGGCTGCTGAATGTCGGCCATCAAGCCCCATTCAAAACGAGACTGTAAACGAGCTTCCAGGGTGACCATGGCTTTGGGCGGGCGGTCGCTGGAGAGCACAACCTGTTTACCATTGCTGTGCAGTTCGTTAAATGTGTGGAACAGTTCTTCCTGGGTGCTTTCTTTGCCGGCAATGAACTGGATATCGTCAATGAGCAGCACATCCAGGGACCTGTATTTCTCGCGAAATTGAACGGTGTCACGGCTGCGAATGGATTGGATAAGATCATTGGTGAATGTTTCTGAAGATGTGTACAAGACACGATAGCCATTGTCGCGACACTTATGACCAACGGCTTGCAGCAAATGCGTTTTGCCCAGGCCCACCCCACCGTAAATAAAGAGGGGATTGTAGGTGTTACCCGGGTTTTCGCCCACGGACAAAGCCGCGGCGTGCGCCAGGCGGTTGCTGGGGCCAACAACAAATGTGGAGAAACGGTAGCCATTGTTGCGCAGGCCATCTTCATCCAGCAGGGGATTGCCGGCAGCGCGGACGCCGGTAGCCGCGGGCTTAGAGCCGTTACCGTTCACGGCGGATGGCGTGGGGGAGCCATTTCCATCAGACCAGACGACAAAGCCGACTTCTACGGGTTGTCCCAGAATAGCGCCCAAAGTGCGTAGGATCGTGTCTTTGAGACGGTTCTCCAGCCAATCTTTGGCATAACCATTGCGAACGCCAATCACATATTTGTCCGCATTGCCCGAGACCAGGCGGGCATCGCGGAGCCAGGTATTGAAGGTCGCTTTGGTCATCTGTAATTCGAGTTCGCCTAGAGTTGCTTTCCAGGCAGATTCAGGGGACACGTTTAGCACCTCCTTGTGCAAGGCAAAGAGCAATACGCCACCATGAACAACACAGCCCATGATGTGCAACAAAATGCTCACCGGTTTACAGATATATAGACCGTTGTCTTGCCACTGGAGTGGCTCGCGGGTTTCTACTGCTCCCCCCACGATTTCTGTGTTGCAGCCTCTCAGCCGGTTCTCTGGTACAACTTGGTTTAGTGGCTACTTTGTGGCTCACTTAACCGGCGCGAACTTCCCATCCTGATATAGTTGTGAAAAGCTTACCCAAACAGCCAGTGTAGGGTGTTTAGCTTACAACTATTCTAGTCAAGCTCCGCCAACTTCTTGACTGATTGTCTGGCGGAGCGACGACATGGAAGGCGATGTTTGGCTCAAGTGACCAATTGACAACGGTAGGAACATTCTAACAAAGGGTGGCAAGGGATGCAATTGAAAAAGGCGTGAATTGCCTTAAAAGGTGCAATATTTTTAGAAAGGGGAAATGTTAAAAATATTGCAAAAATTAACCTGGGAGCGGCAAGCGCCAACCCAAATACCTACTACTGTGGTCAAATAAGGAAATATCCCTATATGTGGGGGTAACAACTTTTCATAAAACCACCGATTTTCTGCGCTTATGGCGCTGCAAAAAGATTAGCGGGCAGGGTTTAGCCGCCGCGTAATGTAACTTACAGGCGTATTATTTAACATGAAGGGAATTCAACAGGTTAGAGCCTCTGCGCGAGTGCTTGACAACGACATAACGAATTGACTAGAATGCTAATAACAGATTCTCTCGCCAGATCAGATTCATACTCCGTCACAATTTGCCCACATCTTAACACGAAGGGCATAGCTTTTAGCCCTTCACTCAAGCAGAAGAGACCCCCCCAGATCGGAGAACATGAAATGAGCATTATTAAAGTATCTGCCACTTCTCGTACTGCAGCTGTGGCCGGCGCCGTGGCTGGCGTTATCCGTGAGAGCGGACGGGCAGAGGTGCAGGCTATTGGCGCTGGCGCAGTCAACCAGGCCATCAAAGCAATAGCCATTGCCCGCGGGTACATGCTGGAAGAAAACGTGGATATCATCTGTACCCCATCTTTCGTTGAAGTAGACATTGAGGGGCATGAGCGAACAGCGCTGCGTGTGGTGGTGGAACCGCGCCCTGTGGCGGCGGGCGGTTAACCGTATTCCCAGGGAGTCCTGACCGAAGCGTGTCCGTTACTGTGGGCGCGTCCGCAAATTTCCCATCTGCGCTTCACTTCACGCAGCCCTTATTTGTGGACGCGCCTCAAGAGGACCACCGCCACCTTTCATAGGCTCAAGCGAACCTATACCCCCCGCCGCCAATATGCGCTAAAATTCCATATGCTTATCCGATTTGTGTTATATGGCCTTGGTGGCTGGTGTGGTGAAATCGTTTTCACCGCCATCACCGAAAGCTTGCCACGGCGTGACTGGCGATTGGTTGGTACCAGTTACTTATGGATGTTTCCCATTTATGGCTTAATTGCGCCCTTGTATGAACCTGCCCATGATCTTATCCGCGAACTGCCCTGGCTGGGGCGGGCCTTCATCTGGTCGCTGGGGTTTACTACCATTGAATTTTGCAGCGGCTGGCTGCTGGCCCAACTGACGGGACGCTGCCCGTGGGATTACTCCGGCAAACGCTTTGCCATCAACCCGTATATTCGTTGGGACTATGTTCCTGTTTGGTCCCTGGTGGGGTTGGCGTTGGAACCCATCCACGACTTTCTGATCCGCCTGACGCCAGCTATTGCCACAGCGCTGCGCGGCGGCTGACGCCCCCCAGATAGCATTTATGCTCCATCCCACTGATTTCTTTCTTCTGGATGATGCCCTGGCGGCAGAGATTTTTGAAGGTATTGATCTTGTCTGGCAGGCGCTCCCGCGGTTGGCGGCACACGTACAGCGTTTGACCAATGGCTGCCAGACCATAGAGGGGCAGGTCATGCCGGGCGCTTACTTGAGCGACCGCCCCCTTTATATTGCTCCTGGCGCCCGAATTGAACCTGGCGCTTACATTGAAGGCCCGGCTTACATTGGCCCAGGTGCAGTTGTTCGCCACGGGGCGTTCGTGCGCGAAAATGTGATCATGTTGGCGGGTAGTGTGTTAGGACATGCCAGTGAAGCCAAGAATAGTCTGTTCCTGCCCCAGGCTCATGCCCCCCACTTCAACTATGTTGGCGACACTCTTTTGGGCAGCGGCGTCAATCTGGGTGCGGGCACGAAACTCAGCAACCTGACCATAAACAGCATCAAGGACCCGCAAACAGGTAAACGCCCAACGATTCAACTTTTCATTGATGGCAATTGGTATGATACGGACCTGACCAAATTTGGCGCCATATTGGGCGATGGCGTTCAAACGGGCTGCAACGCCGTGCTTAATCCAGGCTGCCTGGTTGGCCGCGGCACCCTGATTTATGCCAATCTCAGCCTGCGTAAAGGGTATTATCCGCCGTACAGCCTGATTAAACTGCGCCAGCGGACAGACACCTTACCCCTACGGACTGCTGGCGATTGATTCTGTGGCGCAGACTGTTGGTTTGCGCGGACAAACTAACAGTTTGTCCTACATCTGGTCAGTGCTATCTCGTTGGTCAACTTATGGCCGCTGTTCACTTATTTTTACCGGAGAATAACAACGTGAATCCCACTCAAGTCACATACCAACAACAAGGCTGGAGCCTGGACGATCTCTTTCCTGCCCTGGACAGTCCAGAGGTTGAGGCATCTCTGCATGAGCTGAAAAACAGCGTCAGCCAGTTTGAGGCGCTGCGGGAACGTCTGCAGCCAGACCTGGATGAAAAGGCGTTCGTCGCCATTTTGGACCAGTATGAACAATTCGACAGACAGATCAGCCGCTTGCAGGGCTTTGCCCAACTCAGCTTCGCAGCGAACACGCAAGATCAACAGGCGCAGGCTTTTCAGGCCAAAATGCGCCAATTGACGGCCGAGAGTAATAACCGCACCCTCTTTTTCTCCTTGTGGTGGAAAGACCTGGACGACGCGAATGCGGCTCGTTTGCTGGCGGTGAGCGGCGATTACCAGTATTGGTTGGATGCGATGCGCCGGCAGAAACCGTTCACGCTGTCTGAATCGGAAGAGAAGATCATCAATTTGAAGGACGTGAATGGGGTGCGCGCCCTGACCACGCTGTATGATGCGATTACCAACCGCTACACTTTCAAGTTGACAGTAGACGGCGTCGAAAGAGAGCTGACGCGGGGCGAATTACAATCTTATTATCGCGACCCGGATCCGGACATGCGGGCAGCCTGTTACCAGGCGCTGCACCAGGTGTACGCCAACGATGCGCCCGTGTTGGGGCAGATTTATCAGGCTGTAGCCCGCAACTGGCGCAGCGAACATCTCGACTTGCGCGGTTTTACATCGCCTATGGCGGTGCGTAACCTGATTAACGATGTGCCGGATGACGTGGTGAATACTTTGCTGGCAGTCTGCCAGGCTAATGCGCCCCTGTTCCATCGTTACTTCCAGTTAAAGGCGGAATGGTTAGGCGTGGAAAAACTGCGCCGTTATGACATTTACGCGCCCATTGCCCACACCAGCAAGCGGTATTCTTTTGCCGAGGCGGCTGATCTGGTGCTGCGCAGTTTTACGGAATTTGATCCAGAAATCGCGCGGATGGCGGAGCGTGTATTTATGGAAAGCCACATTGACAGCGAAGTGCGTAAGGGCAAACGGAGCGGCGCGTTTTGCGCCACGATTGAACCAGCTTTGACGCCCTGGGTGCAGCAATCTTACCAGGGACGGCCTGAAGATGTGGCTACGCTGGCGCATGAATTAGGGCACGCCATTCACAGTATGCTGGCGGAGCACCATACCGCTTTGACGCAGCAGTCTTCGCTGCCACTGGCCGAAACGGCCTCTACTTTTGCCGAGATGCTGCTTATTGACCGCCTGTTGGCGGAAGACCCCAGTCCTGATGTACAGCGCGATTTGCTGTTCACGCAGTTGGACGACGCTTACGCCACAATCATGCGCCAGGCTTATCTGGCTTTGTTTGAACGGGAGGCGCATGAGCAGATTGCCCAGGGCGCGCCAGTTGACGCGCTGTCCGATCTGTATTTGCGGCTGCTGACGGAGCAGTTTGGCAGTTCGCTTGATTTGAGTGATGATTTCCGGGTGGAGTGGGTGGAAATTCCGCACATTTACAGCGTCCCGTTTTATGTTTATGCCTATGCCTTTGGGCAATTGTTGGTGTTGTCGCTGTACCAGCAATATTTGCAGGAGGGGGAGGCATTCAAACCCCGATATAAGGAGATTCTGGCTGCCGGTGGCTCCGCTTCGCCGGCGTTTATTTTGGAACGTGCCGGCATAGACATGCATTCCGCCGACTTCTGGCAGGGTGGTTTTGATGTGGTCGCCGCCATTCTGGATCGACTGGCTCAGATTCCGCGGCCCCCGGCAGCCTGAGACGCTTGCGGTTTTGGGGCGGACGTGATACAAAGCGTGCGCTGGTCAATGAACCAAAATGAAGAAGGGCGAAAAGATGCTAGATAGTGAAACTGTTGTAATCGTGTCTGGACTGCCCCGCTCCGGGACATCCATGATGATGAAAATGTTAGAAGCCGGCGGGCTGGCGGCCTTAACGGATGAGATTCGTGAGCCTGATCCTGACAACCCCAAGGGATATTATGAGTTTGAGCGAGTAAAGCAGCTCGACAAAGGGGATAAAGAGTGGGTGGCCGAGGCGCGCGGCAAAGTTGTGAAGGTAATTTCGGCGCTGCTCAAGCATTTGCCGGACACGTACCAGTACAAGGTTATCTTTATGCGCCGCACCATCGAAGAGACGCTGCGTTCGCAAAAAAAGATGATGGTTCGCCGCGGCACGGACAGCGATAAAGTTGATGACGCCCAAATGGCCGCCCTGTTTCACGCACACTTGAAGCTGGTGGAAGCATGGCTGGCCAAACAACCAAACGTAGATGTGCTCTACATCAGTTACAATGAAATGCTGACGGATCCCACCGGGCAGGCGGAAGCGGTTAATGAGTTCTTGCACGGGGAGCTAGACATCGAGAAGATGGTAGGGGTGGTAGACCCCAAACTGTATCGCAATCGCCAGATGACCTAAGAAACGGTGGGTTTCCCCTCCAACCGATGTAACGCTTTAAGGCCGGGCTTTTGCCCGGTCTTTTTTGGGCGGACAATGCGGCCAGGGATGGCCGCGCTACAGCGGATCAGCGGCTGCCTCGCTGCCCGGTGGCTCGCAGGTGGGTAGAAGAGATGTCCAGGCGAAAGCGGCGGCTGGGGATGGGTTGGAAAAGGTTAGCGAATTCGGCAGGTACGTTCAAGCTGCTACCTTCATGGAAGTGACCCGCCTCGTCCTGCCGCCCTGCTACCAGAAAGCGACAGCCTAACTCCAGCATTCGGGCCAGCGCCGCCGTCATCCTGGCCTCACTCCCTTCATAGAAACGAGGCTGCAGCACACGCACCGCAGTGTCAAACCCCACAGCAAAAATCGCTCCTGGATAAATTTCCGCTTTGGCGACAAAAGTGGGAGCGTTGCTGACCAGCACCGGCCAGCGCCCGGCAAATTGGGCCATACGCTGCAAGATGTCGGCTTCCGCCAGGGCAGGCTTTTCAGCATTGACAGCGGTCAGTTCAAACGCGGGGGGGCGTCCGGTGATGCTGCTGGCGACACGGGCCAACTGCAAATGCCCTTCATGCAAGGGATTAAAAGAGCCAGACAAGATGAGCAGCGGGCCGGTGGGCTGGTTGGTAGCCACGCCGTCCGCCTGTAAATGGAAACAGCGAATCTGGTGGCGATACACCTGGCGGGCCAGGGCGACCAGGTCGGTAGCGTCCGTGTCCAGGGAATCGCCAGCGGTCAGGGGGAGGGCAACGGCAGAGGGGACGCCAAACGCCTGGGCCAGAGCATTAAGCATCAAGCGGCTGACCATGTCTTCTTCCGCGGCGCGCGTCCGCGCTCCTTTTTCCAGCCCCAATCGCTGCCAGACGATCCGTTCGGTTTGCCAGGTGGCAATGTGGGCGCGGTGGGCGCCCCGTTTGGGCCTGTCGGTGACAATGGCCGCGGTGCAGGCCATCCCCACCAGATTGTCTTCGGCGTGGTGCAGCCAGCGCGCACGGCTGAAGGCCCGCCCGGCCATCAAGCGGGCTGTGCTGGCAGCCACGTATTTGTCAGGCGTTTGCCCCAGAAAATCATCAAAAGCGGCCCAGTCATAAGGAACCAGAGCCTCCAGCAAGGTGCGCGAAGCGCCGGGCACGCCCAGAATCCAGGCCAGCGCCTGGCTGCCGGCGCCAGCCGTGACCAGGACGACGCGGCCACGGCTGTCATGGAGCGTTTGCACGAGTTGGGTGATTTCAGGCGTCATGCGGCCTGATTTTAGCAGAATTGGCTTGATTTGCAGGCAAAACCACCTCATGAACAATCATTCAATATTTCGCTCAACGTTTCCTCTGCCCCTTCTGGCTCAATTTGTCTGCCAGCAATCTGCCTGTGCGTAGATAATATCAGCAATTCTCATTTTGCTTGCCCGCCCTGGTCATGAATCCCCTTGCCAGGGAAG
>CAZDSN010000133.1:0-3457 GCA_964507675.1 uncultured Ardenticatenaceae bacterium
GGCTAAGATCCAGTTTTGTCCAGCTTTCGCGCCGCGCTTGCGCGATTAGTTCGTTTACGGAAGGCATGGCGGTTCCTGTGTCCAGAAAGCATGTAACGAACCCTAAAACATAAGGAAGGGTAGGGCGATTTTACCGCAGAATGGGCGCGGTAGCATCTATTTGTGAGGGCGCGCGATTGTGCCAGGATGGGGCGCATGGCAAGGGCCTGTGGACGGACGTCTTGATTGGCGAAAATGCCCATCAGCGGCACGCTGCCGCCTGGCGCTGAGTGGGGTAGTGCAGGCGTCATCTATGCTTCTGGTTACTCAGGTTGTTTCTTGGTTATATACTTAAACTAATGTTTATTAGTTTAAGTAATGTCAATCCAGACCACTTTTACCCTTTGCCAGGAGTTTTGCGCTTTCTCCCAGACGACATGGCAGGTGCGTCTTTACGGTAGACGCTCGACAAATTCACGCAGGGCGCGAATGTTGCGCGTGGGTGTGGTTGTCATGATGACGCAGCCGGCGCCCAACAACCAGCGGCGGCCCGCTGTTTGCTGCCAGGCGTCGCCAGCTTCAGCCAGCGCGGCAGCAGGCGCTTCCTGGTGCAGCGTCCAGCGAGAGACGCCGCCACAAGCCGCCCCGGCAAACATCGCCAGCCCGCTGCGCAAATCAATTCCGCTTTCGCGATCATGCCAGTTGATAAGCTGCACCGGATAACCGGCGACGGCCTCTAAAAATGTCTCTTCGCCGTGGACGTGGATCATGTTCAGCCACAGGTCGCTGGTCGCCGCCAGAATCTGCAGGTCATCAGGACGCCCGTAGCGGGCGTATTCGGCGGGCGAGAGATGCGTGTAGCGCGCATGTTGGATGGCATAGAAAATACCATCAATGCCGGCGGCCCTGGCTGCCTGTAAATACCGCAGCGTTGTTTCTGTAATCGTCTGCAATCCCTGCCGCACCGCATCTGGCTGGCGGCGCAGGTGCGCCAACAACCGCGCGTCCCCCGCCAGATTGCGGGCCTGCGCCAATGGCGAAAAGATCGTCGCCAGCATGGGCGTGCCAGGCGGCAGTCCCGCCTTAACCAGCCGCAGCGCGTCTAACTGCACCGCTAACATGCCCTGATCCGGCGACAGCGGGCGCAGCCGCAGCCAATCCTCTGGTTCGACCACAGCGCGGCGCGTATAGGTGCGTGTGCCCTCAATGTGCCCCTGCCACTCATCTTGTACGCCCCAATCCCGAATGGCAAAGCTGCTGGCGGGCGACACTTTCACCAGGTCCCAATCGTAATCGTGCTGCCATTTCAGATGGGCGGCAGCCAGCGCCGCCGCGTCCTGGTCGTCGCCAGGCCAATGCCGCCATAAAGCCACCGGCGGCCTGTCGGGCGCCTGCCCCATGATCGTCTGCTCCAAGCGCGTTCGTTTTTCTGTTTTTGAGCTCAATTGCGTACCCTCCTTCGAAAATAGTGGTCAGTGAACAGTGGTCAGTGGTCAGAAAATTCGTGTCATTCGTGGAATTCGTGTCAAAAAATTTTCATTCCTCCCTTCGGCAAGCTCAGAGCCTGCCCTGAGTCTACCGAAGGGACGGGTATGGTGCGCCACCGCTCATGTTGTCTCCTTTGAGCGTGATTATAGGCTGTCCTTGCCCCTTTGCATACCTATCCCCCACCGCGCTGGCGCGGCTCTAATTGGCATATGCGGGCAATACTACACGAAATTTTGCTGTATTTCGCGTGACCTGTGGGTCGTTATGGCTTTGCCACGTCATGTGCTACACTAACGAGAATGGCAAGACACAGCACACTTCCCATCTCTGGTCGCCCCATTCCCGCCGAACCCGCCTGGCTGCACCAGGCCAGTTATCTGCTGGAAGCCGGGCAAAGCGTCAAGACGGAATCCACCTACCGTAGCGGCTTGCGTCTTTTTGCGGATTGGCTGCAGCACTTTGGTCGCGATGGCTATAAACCAGAGCAGGCCTGGCCGCTGTCGCCGGCGCAGTTGACGCAGCCGGCCGTGCTGCAGTTCCGCAGTTGGCTGCTGGCCAACCGCTCGCGGGCCACGGTGACGACGTATATGGCCGCGGTGATGGGGTATCTTTTCTTTCTGGATGGATTGGACATGCTGCCGGCATCTATCCGCCTGGGAAAGTTGCAGCAGCAGCTTCACCGCCGCCAGGTAGAGCGCAGCCAGGCCGAAGCCGTCATTGACCTGGACGAGGCGCGACAGGCCATGCCCCGCATTGTCGCTTACTATGACGTGCTGCCGCTGCCGCCGCAGCACGACCCATTCAACCGCCGCCTGTCGCTGCTGCGCGACCGCGCTCTGGTGCACGTCCTCTACGCCACCGCCGCCCGCCTGTCGGAAGTCATCTCCCTCAACCGCAGCAATGTGGCCCAGGGAAACGCCGCCTATGCCACGGTCACGGGCAAAGGGGCCAAACCGCGCACCATCTACATCCGCCCGCATGCGCAGCAGGCCATTCGCGCTTATCTGACGGAACGGCGCGACGCCAATCCGGCTCTCTTCGTGGCCCACAGCCGCAATGCCGGCAGCGCCCGCCTGTCTAAAACTTCGGCGCACAATGTCATCAAAAAAGCGGTCAAAGCCCTCCAGTTGGAAAGCTCGCTGTCTGCCCATGACTTCCGCCATTACCGCGCCACGCAGTTGCTGCGTGCCGGCATGCCCCTGGAAGTTGTGCAAGAGTTCCTGGGGCACGCGGACATCTCCACCACCCGCGGTATCTATGCCCCGGTGCTGGGGACGCACATCATCAGCGAATGGCTGGATAACGTAGACCAGTCGCCCGCCGAGGCGCTGGCTGACCCATCCATTCCCCACAATGCATAAGAGAGGCACAACATGAAAAAAACGATTTTCTGGTTATTCCTGGCGCAGACGCTGCTGGTACTGGCCGTAGCCCTGCCAGGTCGGGGCGCCTCCGTCCAGGCAGATGCGCCAGACAGCAGCCTGCCGGATGGCGATTTTGCCGTCCGCATTTATTACGATGAGATCAAAGATTTGCAGAATCTCACTGGTTATGACGTTTGGGAATACAACAACCTGGCCGAAAAGTACGTGCTGGCCGGCGTGAACCAGACCGCCTATCGCCAACTGGCGCAGCAAGGCTGGCGGCTGGCTGTGGACGAAGAAGCCACCCAAATGCTCAACCCTGCTTACGTCAACGCGCTGCTGGATGAGTATCGCACGGTGGACCAACTCTACGCCGACCTGAATGCCATTCACGCTGCCAACCCCACCATCACCCAGATCGTGGATTACGGCGACAGCTACTGCAAGAGCGTGGGCGGCTGCATCACCCCTGGCGGCGAGTCGCAGCCGGGTTATGATTTGCGCGCCTTGCGGATCACGAACCAGGCGATTGCCGGCAGCAAACCCGTGTTCTTCCTCATGGCCAATATTCACGCCCGCGAAATCACCACCCCCGAAATCGCCATGCGCATGATTGATTGGCTGGT
>CAZDSN010000133.1:3557-8659 GCA_964507675.1 uncultured Ardenticatenaceae bacterium
ACGCCCGCGAAATCACCACCCCCGAAATCGCCATGCGCATGATTGATTGGCTGGTGGACGGCTACGACGTTAACGCTGACGCCACCTGGATTGTAGACTACCACGAAGTTTGGGTTATCCCCACGGTCAATCCTGATGGGCGCTGGTTGGTAGACCTGGGCACCCAACCCCCCTACAACGATGGTCGCTGGACGCAGCGCAAAAACGCCAACCGCGAAGACGGCTGCAACACCTGGCCCCCCAGCGGCTTCTCGCAGTATGGCATTGACATGAACCGCAACCACAGCTTTATGTGGAACAATGGCGGCAGCAGCGGCCAGCCCTGCGCCCTGGATTATCGCGGTTCTTCCGCCGCTTCCGAAATCGAAACCTCCCAACTGCAAGCCCTGATCACGTCCCTGATTCCCGACCAGCGCGGCCCCAATCTCACCGATCCCGCCCCCATGAACACCACCGGTGTTCTAATCACCTTGCACAGCTACAGCGAACTGGTGCTGTGGCCCTGGGGCTTCACCACCTCCCCGGCGCCCAACATGGCCGGCCTGGAAAAGATTGGCGACAAATTCGCCACCTACAATGGGTATACGTCCTGCCAGCCTTCTGTTTGCCTCTATGATACCAGCGGCACCAGCGACGACTTCGCCTACGGCGAACTGGGCGCACCTGCTTTCACCTTCGAGATGGGCACTTCCTTCATGCCCCCTTACAGCCAGATTGATTCAGTGCAATGGCCGGACAACGGGCCTGCGCTGCAATATGCAGCCAAAATTGCCCGCACCCCCTATAAACTGGTGGAAGGGCCGGATGCCTTGAACCTGTCGGTCACGTTATTTGCGCCCAACCAGGTCTTCCTGCGCACTAACCTGGACGACACCGATAACGGTGGGCAGGTGATCAAATTCGGCTTTTACTCCATTGACCAACCGTACTGGACGCCCGGCTTCACGCCGCAGGTATTGTACCCGCGCGACGGCGCGTACAACACCAACAACGAAGTCGGCGCCGCCGTGATTAATACCAGCGCCCTGACGCCTGGCCGCCACATCATTTACGTTCATGGGATGGACGTGAACAATAACCTCGGCCCGGCCAGCGCCATCTTCCTGGATGTCCCCTGATTAAGCCTGTCGGGGCGGGTTTAAAAACCCGCCCCGACTGCTACACCTTACGCTTCCAATGGTCGAAAACCGACGCCGCGCACTTCCTTGACATCTGTGATAATCACAAAAGCCTTGGGATCAATCCGCTTGACAATATTCTTCAGCGTCTGCGCCTGATTCCCGCTGTACACGCACAACAAGACGTGATGCGGCTTGCCGGTGTACATGCCGGTACCTTCCAGTCTGGTTACGCCGCGTCCCAATTCCTTCAAAACGGCCGCGCCGATGGCTTCGTCATTGTCCGAAATCACATAAACCAACTGCTGGCGGGGCCCCATAAGCGGCCGGATGGGTAAATGGGGTAACTCTATCTCCAACGCTTCCCAGGTGGCCATGTGGAATAAACGGCTAAGTCGTCGCTGCCAGGTCAATTCTTCGCCGCTAAACACTTCGCCTGTGGCCTTGTGCAAAGTGAAGGTGAGTACGCCAATCATGACTAACCCCCCTTGAACCAACAGTCCCATGAGGAGTATCAGCCAACCGGGCACAACGCCTATTTCCGCCCGACGTACAAATTCGGCCAGATCATGAACCGGGGTAGGATGGATAGCCACCTTGACTATCCATCCCAGGGCCAGAATAAAAAAAACAGGGGCGTAGTTACGGCGATAGCGCCGGCCAAAGGCCTCCCCCAGACTGATCGGAAACGATGGATTTTTCAGGCTTTCCGCTATCTTGTTGGCCCAATCGGAATGGGGCAGAAAGGGAGGCGAGAGCAACCCGGCATAGAAGTTCGTTTCAATCAGCCGCACCCGATAGCTCCATAACTCATAATAACGGTAACGCCTGGCCTCGATGAACAAGAAAAACAAGACAAACAAAGTGTCTACAATGATCACCAGATGCGTATTATCGGTTGCCCCAAAAGTAAACGACAATGCTGCTCCAGTCGTGATGACCGCCCAATTCGTAGTATTATCCAGCCGTCTGCGCCAGGTATTCGAGCGGGACACCTCGCCGCGATAGAGATGGGCTATGGCCGTATTGAAATCGCTGGCGCGCAGTCCCTGCCCGGCAAACTGCCACAGGTCTTCCAACTGCGGCGGCCTTTCGGTTTGTAATGGTTCTTCGACAAAAGGTTCTTGCATAGTGGGGTCGTCCATCAGTCACCTCGCCTCGTTTTTACCCAAAATCCTCACCAAGAAAGTGGTTGAACAAAGATGAATTTGTTTTAATGCAGATGGTCGCTTTCGTCAAAAAAACTGCGCGTCCTGCCAATGGGCGTTATACTTTACGGGTAAACCCCTGAATTCCCGTAAAAGTCAGCGTCTTCTATGGTTCTGGCTTGACCAGCTTTGGAGGATATGGTATGGATCTTTTTACAGCCGCGTCGCACCATGACGTTCTTGTTTTAGTTGTGCAAATAGCAGTGCTGCTCTTCACTGCCAGGGCATTGGGGGAAGTGGCGCAGCGGTTGGGCCAGCCTTCCGTTGTGGGGGAAATTCTGGCCGGCATTGTCCTTGGTCCCTCACTCTTGAGTAGCCTGATACCCGCCATCGGTGAATGGATTGTGCCCCAAACAGAGGTACAGGGATACCTGCTCGAAGTCATTAGCTTAATGGGAGCCATATTTTTGTTACTCATCACCGGTTTGGAAACAGACCTGTCTTTGATCCGCCGCCACGCCCGTACCGCAATCGGGGTATCTTTTGGCGGTATCACCATTACGTTTCTGACAGGTTTTCTTTTGGGCCAATATCTGCCAGATTTTCTGCTGGCCGACCAGAACGAGCGGCTGGTTTTTTCCCTGTTTGTAGCCACGGCCATGTCTATCTCTGCTATTCCCGTTATTGCTAAAGTCCTGATGGATCTCAATCTCATGCGACGGGACATCGGGCAAACGATTATTGCTGCCGGCATGAGTGACGACACCATTGGTTGGATTCTGCTCTCCATCGTGGCCGGTCTGGCCAGTGGTGAAGCGATTAGCGTCGGCAGCGTGCTGCAAACAGTAGGCACTGTTCTGGTCTTTATGGTTATTAGCTTCACCCTGGGCCGATGGTTTGTCAAGAAAGCACTAGACTTTGTTCAGGATGAAGTTATCAGCCGGGACAGATTATTGACTCTGGTTGTTATTCTAACCTTTGTCTGGGGGGCCATCTCCCAGGCGCTTAACTTAGAAGCTGTTTTAGGGGCTTTCTTCATGGGCATCTTGTTTGGGCAAATGCCTCGTCTGCCAATTACAGTTCACCATAAATTAGAAAGTGTGGCCCTTGGCATTTTTTCACCGATTTTCTTTGCTGTAGCTGGCTTAAAGGTAAACATTCTCAACCTCTTAGAACCGCAGCTCATTCTAATTGCCTTGTTGGTGATTCTGGTGGCCACTGGCGGAAAAGTCGTGGGCACTTATATGGGAGCACGGTTGGTAGGCCGCCGCGAACATTGGACCGCTCTCAGTTTTGGCGCAGGTTTGAATGCGCGCGGCGCCATGGAAATTATCATAGCCACCATTGGCCTCAAGCTAGGTATTTTAGGCCAAGATATGTTTTCCATTATTGTCTTGATGGCTATGACCACTTCCCTCATGGCCCCACCAGCGCTGCGCTGGGTGTTAAAAAGGGTCAAGCCTGGAGATGAAGAGTTAAAGCGGTTACGCCAGGAAGAATTAGCTGTCGGCAGCCTGGTAGCTAACATACACCGGGTTCTTTTACCCGTACGGCAACGAGAAATGGGCACTGGCCCGGCCCAAACGATTGAAGCGCATATCCTGGATAAAATCGGCGCTAAAGCGGATCTCTCCTTAACGCTGCTCAATGTGGCTGAGCCAGGCACTCGACCCGCCGGAATGAAGTGCTTGAATAGACTGGCCCCACTGTTTTCGCAGAAGGAACTGCTCAAAAAAGTGGTTGAAGATACCCAACCCGACAAAGTTATTCTGGAAGAAGCCGAGAAAGATTATGACCTGGTTGTTTTCGGGGCTTCAGAAGAAACAAAGGGTTCCCAAATCGTTTTTACCCCGCTTGTAGATTATCTGGTCAGGCTATCCCCCTGCCCCACCATGGTGGTGCAGGGACAGCGTGTGCAGCCAGGTTGGAACCCCAAACGAATCCTGGTTCCTACTAATGGCAGCATAGCGGCTCGTCACGCGGCTGAGCTTGGCTTTGCTCTGGCTACCGACGCCGGCGATGAAGTCCTGATCTTGCACGTGGTGGTGGAAAACACCAGTCGTTACGTGCTGGACGCTAACGGCGAGATGTTTGAAAAGCAGTTGGACGTGGGCCGCCAGATGGTGACCGAATTGCGAGAATTAGGCCAGTTGCGCGGCGCGCAAACCAACGCCAATATTCAGACGGGAGCCGACCCGGAGACGATTATTCTGGATACAGCCAGAGAGCAAAATATGGACCTGATCATTCTGGGAACGGATGTCCGGCCCGGTTCGACGCGGCTCTTCCTCGGGCCACGGGTGGAGCGCATTCTGCGCAATGCCCCCTGTCCCGTTATTGTCTTCAACAGCTAACACAAGTAACGCCAGGCGGCATGCGCCTGGATTGTCCGGAGTATGCCTTTTCCTGAAGCAGCATTCATGCTATTCTTATAGCCTGTAATCAGGTAATGTTGGCGTGGTAAACGGTCACGATGGGCTGTTGTCGTGGCCGTTTTGCACGTTTGTAAAAAGACTTCCAAAGTCTTATGGAAAGAATATGCTCAATCAAGAAGTACAAATTAGCCCGGCTGAATTAGCTGCGGAAATCAGCAAACGGCGTACGTTTGCCATTATTTCGCACCCGGATGCCGGCAAAACTACCCTCACCGAGAAACTGCTGCTCTACGGCAATGCCATCCACCTGGCAGGCAGCGTGCGCGCGCGACGTGACCAGCGCCGCGCCACCTCGGACTGGATGGCCATCGAGCGCGAACGCGGCATTTCCATCACCTCCACCGTGCTGCAGTTCCCGTATAAAGGGCATGTCATCAACCTGCTAGACACCCCCGGCCACC
>CAZDSN010000134.1:0-8656 GCA_964507675.1 uncultured Ardenticatenaceae bacterium
GCGGCGCTGCCGCCATAACTCATATGGGAACACTTCTTCCGTAATGTCGCTAATCTTGCGCATCATGCGCACGGCTTCGACAGGGAACTTGCCGCTGGCTGTTTCCCCGGAAAGCATCACCGCGTCTGTGCCATCGAGGATGGCATTGGCCACGTCACTGGCTTCGGCGCGGGTGGGGCGGGGATGTTCTATCATGGATTGCAGCATTTGCGTGGCGGTGATGACGGGGATGCCTGTCTCGTTGCAGCAGCGAATAATACGCTTTTGCAGCATGGGTATTTCTTGGGGGGGCATGTCAATACCCAGGTCGCCGCGGGCCACCATCATGCCGTTAGTTACATCCCGAATGGCTTCCAGGTTTTCGATAGCTTCGCTCTTTTCGATTTTGGCAATGATGGGGATTTGTTTGCCCTGCTGCGCCATTCGTTCCCGCAGTTCCAAAATATCGTCGGCGGTGCGGACAAAGGAGAGGGCGACGTAATCCAGCTCCATCTCGCAGATGAAATCTACATCATCTTTGTCTTTATCGGTGAGCGTGGCAACGGGCAAAAAAGTGCCAGGCACATTAACGCCTTTGCGCGATTCCAGCAGCCCGGCCACGGTGACCGACGCCACCAGCAGATCCTCCCGCTTTTCGGTGACCGCCAACTCAACTTCGCCATCGCCAATGACCATGCGGCTGCCAGGTCGTACTGCCTCGATCAGTTCGGGGTGGGGCAGGTGGATCATGTTGGGCTGCCCACGGCGGGGGGTGAAGATGATCTCGTCGCCCAATGCCAGGGGAATGCCGCCGGGGCGAATGTTGCCCAGGCGGATCTTAGGGCCTTGCAGGTCGCCCAGAATGGCCAGGATTTTGCCGGCAGCGGCAGCAACCTGTCGCAGCCGGTTGATCGTTTTCAGGTGGGATTCGTGGTTGCCGTGGGAAAAGTTGACGCGGGCGACGGTCATGCCGGCATACAGCATCCTGTGTAGGACTTCTTCATTGTCGGAGGCTGGCCCAATCGTGGCCACAATCTTAGTTCGTGACATGCTACTCTTTCACGATGGAGGTAGATACTCTGGGTGGCAGTGCACTTGCGCCGTTCACCGTAAGTTAAAACCCCTTCGACAATAAAAGTTACACGATTTTTGAGCTGCTAACCGCAAAGCGCGCGCAGGGCACAAAGCCTTTCAGAATCTGTTGCCGTGCCTGGCGTCCTTTAGGGCCCATCCACAAATCAGTTCCCGTTCTTGTGGGCCCGGGGCAGCATTTGTGGATGGGCTGACAAGTGACCTGGTTCTGTGAAAAACGGGAAGTTATTCTTAGACGGTCACTTAGAGTGAAATGCTAGCGTGGCCTAGCAGTTGCTGTGTTTGTATCTGAGACGTGCCCTATGGGTTTTGCTGCGACTTACCCCCACCCTGACCCTCCCCCGGCAGGGGAGGGAATTGGCGCTGGGGAGTGGGTATAGTTGGGCTATTCGCTTTTACCGTCTTCGTGCGCCGTATGGGTCAGGGTAATCAGAATCTCATCCTGATTATCCTTGTGGGCCACAATAGTAATGCGTTCATTGGGATGGAAATTCTTTTCCAACCACAACTGCACGCCGCTGCCGACTACCAGCCGCGTCTGGTCGCTGTTAACCAGCCGCCATACCGCGCTTTTGGTGTCCAGTTTATCCCCATACTTGACTTGCACCGGTCGCGTCTCCGTGCGCGCACTGAGAGCAAAGAACGGCCAATGTTCAGGCGTCAGGTTAATAAAGCCACGCCGGATGTGCAGTGGCTTCAGTTCGCTAATATAGACAAACTCATCTAAAGCCTGGGGGGTAGTTAATTCATTGAGGGGCGTTGCTGGCCGGTTTGAGGTTGGCAAATGGGCGCGCGCCGCTGGCGCTGGCGCTGGCGCTGCTGATTTTTGCACCTGCCCGCTGAGCAGCTTCACCAGCGGCATCAGTGCGTCCAGCTTTTGCGCGACCACGCGCAGGACTTTGATGCCCATGATGGCTACCTGTTCCGAAGGCATCCGCAGTCCCAATGAAAGCGGCGTGACCCATTGTGACTCGTTGTTGAGATAGGCGGCGCGCTCCAGGATGGATTCCGCCACTTCCAGGGAGAAGTTACCCACGTTGTCCTTAAAAAGGTCCTGGTAGAAGGATGTCTCGTTGGTCTCTTCGTTCGTAATCTGCATCTGACGCAGGTGCATCTCCCAGGTGGGGTCCATTCTGGCCAGGGTTTGATACCACAGACGGGGATTGGCTTCGGCCTTCTTGAAACCTTTAGCCAGTAATTTCTTGTTATTCAGGATGAGGGCAATCTGGAAGCTGAGAGGGCGGGCGTAGAAGGTAATGTGCAGATCCTTCTCCACCTCTTCATTGGCGGCCAGGTAGATAACTTTGGCTGCCCGATCCAGCCCGGCATAAGGAAACTGGGCGCGGATTTCGTGGGGCAGATGGGCGTGCAGGCGGTGGACAAAGATCTCCAATTGGGACAGGGCAAATTGAATAGCCTGATCTTCGCCGGCCCAACCGAAGGCGCTGAACACAGGCATTGTCAGGCCGTTAAATGTAGTTTGTTGTGGCACCGTCATGGTAATACCTCGTACTGGTAATGGCTGGCGCTGCCTGGTTGGGGAGGGGCATCATTAGACCAACCTATCCAGCAGGCCTGCGCCATTACTGCTAATCATTTAATCATGTATAACTGGGTTTTGCTCCAAATCCAGTTGTTGCCTGGTTTGATCCTGTCGTGTGTACTGATTTCAAGGGGAGGGAAACAGTAGCAATGGAAGGGCAGGCAGCCTCAATTTCTTGAAGGGATCCAACCAGGATTACTCCCCCTATATTATCGCGTAATGCGAAATACGTAAAGTATCCGAGTTTTCGGGGGGTGTTCACGAAAATTGTGGGGTGCAGGAGGTTGGAAATCTGCGCCTACTTGATACGATACCCCCCTTCTTCGTTATTGAAAATCCAGGCCACTACGGCCCCAATTTCAATGGTATCCGTCAGATAAGTCTTGGTGGTGATGGATGACGTGCCACGGGTGTGCAGTGTGTGCTGGCTGCGCCGCATCAGGTTAAAACGATTTTGCCAGACGGTGAAATTGTAGGGGCGGAGATCCACCCAACCTTTACGCGCCCACATGTCCACGTCATTTTCCTTGATAGGCAGTTCATAATAGATGCTTTCCGGGATGTTCAGGCGCGGCCCACGCAGCAGCGTTTTACCGTCAGGCGCCAGAATGGGCAGGCCAATGGAGGTGATGGTGGTGCGCAAGGTTTCATGGTCTAACAAATATTGGTACAACGTTTCGGAGATGTCGGTGACGGGCGTTTGCACCACTTCGCGCAGGTTGCCATAGTTGAGCTTGAGCAGATGGGCTTCGTAGAGAAGTTTGGATAGTTCGGGCGGCCCTAGCTGCCCCAGGGCGACGCTGTGGCTCTCGGTTTCTTCTTCCAGGCGAGCCAGTTTGTCCAGCGCCGTCTGGCGCAGCACCCCGGCGCGATAACTGGGGTTCATGACGCTGCTGTCAATGCCGGCAATCACGTCATACCCCGTGTTGCTGCCCTTAATTTCCAGCACCGCCTGCTGCGCGATCTCTTCCGGGGTGACAAATTCCATCTGGTTGATGTGGGTGATCGTCTCAAACTCGCCGCGAGCAAAGCGGCCATTTTCCCCCGTGTCCACCACGGCCATGCGCAGCTTGTCCAGCCGCTCGTACTGGTTCTCGTCCCCGCGCAGCGTCAGCGTGCCGTTTAGCGGCGCAGCCACGCTCTGATAACGGAACTGGGGCAAATCCCGCCGCTTAATCGTGTTGTAGGTGACGCGGCGGTAGCCAATCATGGCTCCCGGCTTGATTTCTTTTACCAGGGGGCCGCCAGGGGTGCGCGCCATGAGGAACATCAGGCCTGTATGCGCAAATGCCAGGGCGTTTTTGTTCATCAACTGGAAGCTGGGCTTATCCTCGCTGTGGGTGTACGGGATGTTCAACCCCATGCCGCCCGTGCCCGTTGTGCCCACTTTCAAATAGAGGCGTGTCTGCACTTCACACATGGCGCGGTGGATTAACTGCACGTGGCGAATAAGCTGGCTGGTAGATTGGGAGATGAGCAGTTGGCTGACGTTTCGTTCCAGCAGTTTCCCCATGGCTTGCAAGCTTTCCAGGTCTTGGTGATCTACTGCCTGGCCAAGCTGGTGCAGGTTATCGTGGATTTGCCGGCATAAACTCTCCACATCCTGGTAGCTGATGGCCGTAGCCGTGTTGATGCAGTCCACCACCACGTGCGGCCGGTACTGCTGGATCAACCTCACCAGCGCCGAGCGTTGGTACGCTTCGTCAATGCTATCGAACAAATCGTTGTAAATCATCTCCACGCGCGCCTGCGATTGCAGCAAACGACGGCGGCGTTCCAACTTAAACTCCTCCCGCAGAAACAGATCGCCCCACGCCCCCATAAAATTGATGTGGGGAAATTCGCGCCGCGCGTCGTGCAGGAATTCGCGGACTTCACCGCGAAACAGGCTGGCGACAATAATGGTGGATGGCTCCAACTCGCGGGCAATCGTGCGCACAATCTGCGACCCGACCAGGCCTACCCCGCCCAAAACCAGAATCCGTTCATCACTTTTCATGGGGATACTCCGGGAAATAGAAGAGGGGAATAATGAATGGTGAATTCGTGAATTTGTGAATGGTTAACGAGTCAGGTTATGCCCAGCTGCATTAACGATTCACAAATTCAGCCATTCACAAATTAACTGTTTTCTAGCTCTATTGCCAGCGCCACCGCTTCGCCGCCGCCCAGGCAGAGGGAGGCCACGCCGCGTTTCAGGCCGCGCTGGCGCAGGGCGTACAGCAGGGTGACCAGGATGCGCGCGCCGCTGGCTCCGATGGGATGCCCCAGGGCCACCGCGCCGCCATGGACGTTCACTTTGTCCCAGTTCCAATCATACCCTTTTTGCCGCATCTCCACGCCGTTGGCCAGAGCCTGGGCGGCGAACGCCTCGTTGACCTCGAACAGGTCTACGTCCGCCATCGTCCAGCCAATTTTGTCCAACAGGCGGGGAATGGCTCGCGCCGGGGCGGCGAAAATCCACTGCGGCGGCACGGCGGCGTGCGTGTAGCCGACGATGTGCGCCAGCGGGGCCAGACCCTGGCGTTCCGCTTCGGCGCGGCTAACGACAACCAGAGCCGCTGCGCCATCGTTCAAGCCGGGGGCATTGCCCGCCGTCACCTGCCCGTCCGTCTCAAAAGCAGGCCGCAGTTTGCCCAGAGAATCCAGGTCGGTGGTCATGGTGTAGCTGCCATTGCTAAAGGTGGCGCGAATGGATTCGTCCACTGTCACCAGCGTTGCTCCCTTGCGCCCTTTGATCTCCACGGGCGTGATTTCGGCCTGGAAATTGCCGGCAGCCGTGGCCGCCGCCGCTTTCTCATGACTGGCGACGGCAAACTGGTCCATCTCTTCGCGGGTGACCTCAAACTGGCGGGCGATGAACTCTGCCCCGTTGCCCATGCCCCAATTCTGGAAGGAACACCACAGCCCATCCGCCAAAACGGAGTCTACCACCTGGGCATGCCCGTAGCGCAGTCCCTGGCGCGCCTTGGGCAGCAAATAGGGCGCCTGGGACATGCTTTCCATGCCGCCGGCCACAAAGACGTCTGCCTCATTGGCAGCAATGGCGTTTGCCGCCAGCATAACGGCTTTCAAACCAGAGCCGCATACCTTGTTGACGCTGGCCGCGCCCACGGTGTCCGGCAGACCGCCGCCCAGGGCCGCCTGCCGCGCTGCCGCCTGCCCCAGGCCGGCAGAGATGACGTTGCCCAGCAGCACTTCGTAAACGGTGGCCGGGTCAATACCTGACCGGGCGACGGTGCTTTTGACCACCGTTGCGCCCAGGGTTGTTGCCGGCAGTTCCCCCAAAGCTCCCATAAATTTGCCAATCGGGGTGCGGGTGGCGCTCAAAATAACGGCATCACGCTCGCCCTTTCCATTTTTGTGCGTATTCATTGGTAAAACTCCTCCAAAAATAGTGGTGAGTGATGGGTGGACAGGGGCAGAAACAACGCCAACCCTGCCCCTCCTTCGAAAATAGATTCACGCGGAGACGCGGAGGGTGCGGAGAAAAATGGCGCAAACTAACAGTTTGCGCTACAAATTTTCATCCATCGTGATGCGCCGCCGCCTCTTATGTAAATAGTCTCACGCTGAGACGCGGACAAAAATTCGTGTAAATACGTGCCATTCGTGACAAAAATTCGCCTTTATCACGGCGCGCCTGGCTCGTGAAGAGCCGTGGCGCGGCTACAATGGACTGGCAGACCAATCGTACTCTATTATACTCCGGGTCAGTTACGATTAAAGTACAGAATATAGAAGGAAGAGGAAGTTATTCGCCGCTTTCCCAGGGCCAGGTTCCGCTGGCGACTTCGTGCCGCAGGCGGTGCAGGAAATCCACTGATTTTAACTCGCGTTCCAGAATGTAGATGAGGTAGAAGTGCATGGCTCCCTCCAATTCGCGGTGCAGCGGGTTTTTTAACTTCAACACGCGCACTGTTTCCCAACTGCGCGTTTGCAAATAACGCAGCACCTTCACGACCACGGCGCTGATAGGGCGGGCGCGGCGGTCGGCGTCTTCGTAACCAGGAGCGATCAGCCCGCCCAGTTCGGCGCTGAGGAACTGGTCTTGCTCCTCAATGGGTTCTCCGGAAACGACACACTGAAACAACTGCGGCTGGTAACCCACTTCAGACAACAGCCGCAGCTCGTAATAGCGGGCTACCAGGCGCAAATCTTCGTCTGCCGCCAGCCAACCTAAGGCATCGCGCAGCAGGTCGTACAGAGCCGTGTGTTTGTCTTCGTCGGGCGTGAAGCGATCCAACAGTTCCACCATATAGGCGGCGTAAGTGGTGCGGATGAGGTCCTCGCGCAGCGGGGCGTAAGTGTCTACTGTTTCCGCCTGAGTGATAATGTCCAGGTCGCGCCCGGCGGCAATGAAGAAGTTGGTGCGCATAAACAGCTCCACATGGCCCGTTTTGCGGCTTTGCGGTTTGCGCGCTCCCTTGGCGATGGCCCGGATTTTGCCATAGTCGCGGGTGTACAGGGTCAGCAGCCGGTCTGCCTCGCCAAAATCGGTACGGCGTAAAACGATAGCTTCGGTGCGGTAAGTCTTTTCGCGGGGCATGGGGTAGAAGGAAGAAGATAGAAGGTAGAAGGTAGAAGGTAGAAAACGGTTTGTTTAGGGCAGGTGTTCGGGGCCAAAGCGGTCGGGCAGGAGGGCGTAGAGGGTGGTGTGGCGGGCTACGCCTATTTCGTCGCACAGGTAAAGGGGGAAGTCGGCGGCGGCGAATTCGTTCATCACCTGCCGGCACGCCCCGCAAGGAGAGCCGCCATTGCTGGTACAGACGGCCATAGCCTTGATCTCGCGCGCGCCGTTAGCCACCATTTTAACGATAGCGCTGCGCTCGGCGCACAGGGTGAGGCCGTAGGAGGCGTTTTCCACGTTCACGCCGGTGTAAATGTGGCCGTCAGCGGCCAGCAGGGCAGCGCCGACCAGGTAATGGGAATAAGGCGCGTAGGCCAGATGCCGGCATTCCCGCGCTGCCGCCATTAAGCTCTCTTGTTGTTCGGCGCTGACCGCCATCCTCATCCCTCCGTTCCTTGTAGATAGACAAATGGCCCAATGCGCTGGCCGGCGGGCACACGCATCCGTTCCACGACCGCCTGTTCCACGTGACAGCCATCCCCTACCATTGCCTGGCGTAAAATAACGTTGGGGCCAATGACGCACTCCGCGCCCACCCTGGTATACCCTTGCAAATAGGAGTTAGGCCAGATGACTGTATCCTGCCCGATAATGACGTCAGTCTCGATATACGTAGCGTCCGGGTCAATCAGGGTGACGCCTGCGTTCAACCAGCGGTTATTCACGCGCCGCTGGAAAGCCTTTTCCACTGCTGCCAGTTCCGCCCGCGTGCCCGCGCCCAGACATTCGTCAGGATCGGCGGCGACAATGGCCCGCACCTCCCGCCTCTGGGCCACGGCCATGCCCACCAGGTCGGTCAGATAATATTCTGGCCCTGACCGCGCCTGACGCAGCGGCAGATGGGCGATATTGTGCCACAGCCAATCTGAAGCAAAGCAGTATACGCCCACGTTGTGTTCGGGGATAGCCAGCAATTCTGCCCCATTGGGACGTTGGCGCGCTGCCGCTACTTCCACGATTTCGGCGACTGCGCCATCGGTGCGGCGCAGGATGCGGCCAAAGGTGGATTCTGGCAGCCCCATGACGGTTAACAGGCTGATGGCGGCCCCTGATTCAGTTTGCAGTTGGGCCAACTGGCGCAAGGTAGCGGGCGTTAGCAGGGGCATGTCACCGTAAGTGACCAGTACCTGATCCGCCTGACCCGTTAAGGCCGCAGCGGCCATCTGGGTGGCATGGCCCGTGCCCAACCGTTCTGCCTGATAGACATAAACAGCCTGATCCCCTAATAACCGGGACACGCCTGTTTCTTCTGGGGCAATCACCACCACTGGTTGAATGTCCGCAACCCGCCGCACCGCCTCAAACACGTGCTGCACCATGGGTTTGCCGGCAACCGCGTGCAGAATTTTCTGCGTTTTGGAGTTCATGCGCACGCCATGCCCGGCGGCCAGCAGCACAACGGCCAGTGTCAC
>CAZDSN010000135.1:0-8583 GCA_964507675.1 uncultured Ardenticatenaceae bacterium
CTTAACCGCTGTCTATCATAAAGTTAGCGATATAGGCGTAGGGGTGTATCAGTTTGCGGGTGTAGCGCGCTCGCCAGAATACCCGTAAACCACTGCACCGGTAAACGAAGAACGCCTGTCAAAGGATATGAACCATGACTCATCAATTGGTGAAAATAGACGACCTGGCGCAGTCCGCCATTGACCGCGGCCGCCAGGATTTAGCGGCGTGGGAAGCCGCTCAGCCGGACAACTACTTCAATGCGGATCGCAACCTGCGCCGCGTGCTGGAGTTCTATTGGGGTGAATCCCGCTTGCAGTTGGTGGCGCCCCAGCTTTATCATTTTGGCCGTTATGCGGCCACTACCGTTGACGCCGCGGCGCGCCTGTCGGATTTACGCCCTAATTTGCCACAACTGGCTCGTTTTGACGGCATTGGCCGCCGCATTGAGGATGTGGACTTCCATCCCAGCTATCATGAAGCTGGTCGCCATATCTACGGTTCAGGCATTATCTCCGTCTATGCTGAACCTGCGCAAAACCTGTTGGCTATGGCCCTCTTTTACATCTCCTCACAAAATGGGGAGGCGGGGCACAACTGCCCGGTGGCCTGTACTGCTGGCGCAGTCAAGGCGCTGCAAGCGGTAGGCTCGCCTTATCTGCAGGAGACGTATCTGACGCGCCTGCTCGATCCTGATTATGACAACCTGTATCATGCCGCCCAGTTTTTGACGGAAGTCCAGGGCGGCTCTGACGTGGGGGCCAATGCCACCACGGCCATGCCTCTAGACCCCGACGAGGGTACCTGGTTGATCCACGGCGAAAAATGGTTTTGCTCAAACGTCACCGCGCCCGTGATCCTGATGACGGCGCGGGTGGAAGGGCAGGGAGAAGGAACGCGTGGTTTGGGTTTGTTTCTGGTTCCGCGCCACCTGCCTGACGGCACGCTTAATCGCTATATTATTAACCGCTTGAAGGACAAACTGGGCACGCGGGCTATGGCCAGCGGCGAAGTGCTGTTCGAAGGGGCTTTGGCGTATCAGGTAGGCGAGGTGGCCGAGGGTTTTCGCAACGTGATGACACACGTCATCAACACGTCCCGGCTGTACAATGCTGTAGGCACGACAGGCAACGCCCGCCGCGCCTGCATCGTGGCCCAGACCTACGCCGCGCATCGGCAGGCATTTGACCGGGCCATTGTGCACTATCCGTTGGTGCAAGACTTGCTGGCGCGCATGCGCGCGGACACACTGGCGATCCTATCGGGTTCTTTGCGCCTGGCTTACGTGTGCGATCAAATAGAACAAGGTAAGGCAGAAGCCGAAGATAGCGGCTTTTTGCGCATGGCTTTGAACCTGAACAAGTTCCGCTCGGCTATGCTGGCGCACGAAGTCATTGTGCAGGGGATTGAACTGCTGGGAGGCAACGGGGCGATTGAGTCGTTTTCGGTGCTGCCGCGGCTGCTGCGGGATAATGTGGTGTATGAGAACTGGGAGGGGACGCACAACGTGCTGCTGGCGCAGGTGCAGCGAGATATGCGCCGCTACCAGGTACATAAACCGTTCCTAAAGAAGCTGGTCGCCTTGTTTAACGGGGCCGGGGCACTGCCAGACTTGCGGCTGCAAGGGTTAGAAGCGGTTGACGGGTTGGCAGAGGAGATTGCACAGGTGCTGGCAATGGATGAGTTGACTGCCGGCATTTACATGCGCCCCTTGATGATCCGGCTCACCGACCTTTATTACACGGCCTGTCTGGCGGCTGAAGCGGCCTGGGAACTGGAAGAAAAGCAAGACCGCATGAAGCAGCGGCTGGCTCTCTTCTTCTTTAGCCGGCGGGTGCTGGGGCGTGAACCGAAAGACATTCCCTACTACGACGATATGGTCGCTCGCCTGGCGGTTGAGTAGAGGGAAGAAGGAAGAAGGTAGAGGGAAGAAGGTAGAAAGGGTAATGACGGGTGCGGGGCGATATGTTGGCTGGCTGGTTGCCACGCTGCTTTTCCTGGTAGGGTGCAGTCAGGATGCGCCTCCCGCGACGCTGCCAGCCAGGCTGCCGCCGCCCACGCCGACGTTAACGCCTGCTATTGGCGTGGCTTTCGTCACCGTAGCACCGCCGACCATAGCCGTTGTCCAGACCACGCCCACCCCTTTGCCCACGCCGACGGCAACGCCCACGCCGACGCCTATTGCTTACCAGGTGGTGGAAGGGGATACGATCTGGGTGATTGCGGCCAAAAGCTACCGCACGGTGGATGAGATTCTGGCGTTAAACCCGGACGTGCGCCCCAATTTGCTGCAAATTGGGCAGACGCTGCTGCTGCCGCCGCCGGCAACGCCTGTGTTTCAGAATACGGGCGGTACACCTGTGCCCATTCATGTGACAGTGGTAAGTGTGACGCCGTACCAAACGCCGTTAGGCGGTCTGTGGTTGTTGGGCGAAGTGGTGAATGATGGGGAAATGCCGGCACAAAATCTACAACTCACCCTTGATCTGCTGGACAGCGCCGGCCAGACCATCCACACAACCACGGCCTGGGTAGTCGCTTCATTGCTGCCGCCGCAGCAGCGCGCCCCATTTGGCATCTTGCTGCCGCAGCGCCCGCCTGACTTCGCCTCTACCCGCGTCTCTGTCACCAGCGGCGACAGTGTGATTGATCGGGGTACACGCTATCTTGACCTGGTTGTCACTGGTCAAGCCGCCGACCTGGAGGAGACACAGGTTAACCTGGAGGGGGAAATTGAAAATGTGGGCGAGGCGGCGGCCGGGCAGATTTTACTGGTGGCCACATTGTATGATGCCCAAGGGCGCGTTACGGGTTATTATCAGGTTGTTTTCGACGAGGTTTTGCCGGCAGGCAGCCGGCTGCCGTTTGCTTTTAGCGCCGCTCCTCCTGGTGGACGGGCGGTAACGTACCAGTTGTTTGCCCAAGGGTTACAGGTTAACCCTTGACAGGACCCTCTTATGCAAAAGATATTCCTTTATGTGCTGCGCAGCGTTATGCGCTTCCTTCTGTTTGTTGTGGGCAGCGCCACGTTTAAGGGGCGGGAAAATATTCCGGCCAAAGGCCCTTATATCATTGTCACCAACCATATGAGCAAGGCGGATGCGCCGCTGCTGCTGCTGGCTTTGCCCATTCCGCCGCTACGTATGCGGTTTTTTGCCGGTGAGAAGTGGGAAAAGAACCCCATTTATGGTCCCCTGATGAAGGCCGGCGGCGCGGTCTATATCAATCGTGGCGAAGTGGATCGTCAGGCATTGAAAGAGGCTATTGACGCTATCAATAGCGGTGAAGTGTTTGGCCTGGCCCCCGAAGGCACGCGCAGCCGGGTGCGGTCACTTATCCGGGCCAAAGATGGAGCCGCCTATCTGGCCAGCCGCACCAATGCGCCCCTGCTGCCCATGGCTGTCATTAATACAGACATCGTAGGTGAGAATTTCAGCCACCTGCGCCGCACGCGCATGGAATGTCGCATTGGCCAACCCTTTACGCTGCCTGATCTGGGCCGGCGCGCCCGCACGTCTGATCTAGCCGCTTATACGCATTACATCATGATCCAGATCGCCGCTTTGCTGCCAGAGCGGTATTACGGCTACTATCAGGATAGCCCGGCGCTGGCTGCGCTGCGGCGGGGGGAGGACCCGTGGCCTTATTGCCTGGAAGCGGAAGGGGTGCAGCCTTAATGGCCTGCCCGGCGGCGTTCTGCCAGAGAGATTGAACGGATACGTTCGCTGCACTGATATTGACAGGCCGCTGGAGAGGTTCAACTTCTGTGGGAAGTTGAACCTCTGTGTTTTCCGCCGCTGAATGGCAGTTTATCGCTGTAGATCAAGCGGACCGCGACCGGCTTCGACGTGGCATTGGGCACAGGCGGGGAAGACGACGTTATTCACATCCAGGAAAAACTGCGAGGCAAAACTGGCGACGTGCGCCTGGTGGCAGTCCAGGCAGGAGACAATGGTGTCAACGGTGGACAGCAGTTCCCTGCCGCCTGCCGGGGATGTCCAGTCTGGCGGGTAGGTGAGCTGTCCGGTTTGGGCGAAGGCCAGGAGGGATGCCGGCAGTTTATTGTGAAAATGATTCTCAAAACCCACCAGCGTCAGCGTTTCTTGATGACACTTGAGGCAGCCAGCGTTGAGAATGTCCGGGGTGCGGTTGTACTGCGCGGGGCCAGGCCAGACCTCACCGCCCGCGCCGTGTGCAGCAGCCCTGGCTTTTTCGACTGTGTTATCCGGCGTCCCTATCAGGAAGGTGGCTGTGTCTTTCGCCGCCAGCGCCAGCACACGCAGCCGCTGTGACCGGCTGTCGTTGCCACGATGGCAATCAATACACCGGAATTCATTCTCTTGCCAGTAATGGTAGCTGGCTAAGTCGGACGTACCGGCTGTATCCGGCACGGCGATGGCGCTGCGGGCCCGTTCCAGGTAAACAACCTCAGGCGCCCGGTGGCAGCTTGCGCAGAAGGGATCATGTTCTTCCAGTTGGCTGACGGAGACTGCGCCTGCCAGTCCCAAGAGAAACAGACCGCCCAGCCCCCAGGCGACGAGCTTGAAGAGACGCATTATGAATCCTGGCTTGCCTGGACGACGATATTGTGAATCTTGTCACTGCCATCAGGAAAAGCGCCCTCCAATATGCCCTGCCCGATTTCATGCTGCATGAAGCCGTCGCTGTCGCTGGCCCGCACGTACAGGGTGTAGCTGGTTGGCTCAGCAGGCGTCCACTGGAAATAGAATTGAGTCCACACCTGTGACGAGGGTCCCGCCAGCAGTTCTGCTTCGTGCCAGATGGTTTCGCCACGGGCCGGCTCAATGCCGATTTCCACCCGCGTGATAGCCCGGTTGCCGCCGTAGGCCACGCCATAAATGAGTGTGCCGGTCAGGGGCAGCCGGCTGATGTGGGTTGGCGACATAATTTGCGAGTTTGTCTTGACAGCAGCCACGTTGGACCAACCCCGTTCCTCCCAGTAACCTAAATGGCCGGCATCGGCGATAAACTCCATGCGCGTGATCCACTTGGGCATCTTTTGCCCATACAGTCCAGGCATTAAAATGCGCAGCGGAAAGCCATGCGCTGGCGTTAACGGCTCTCCGTTCATTTCGTAAGCCATCAAGACATCAGGAACCATAATCCAGTCGAGCGCTACCGAGGTTTCGTAACCGTCGGCGGCTTCAAACCGTACCCGTTTGGCCGCTGCCTGCGGGCCAACCTGGCCCAGCAAATCCGCCAGCCAGAAGCCGGCCCAATGGGCATTGCCTATCTGGTTGCCGCCGACAGGGTTGCCGATACATTCCAGGGTGCGCATCCATTCACCGCGGGGCAGGGATAGGACAGCCGCGTAATCCAGGGTTATGGGCTGGTTTACCAGGCCGTCTAGGGTGAGCTGCCATGCCGCGGCGTTCACCTGCGGTACGCTTTGAAACTGCTGCACATAGAAATCGGTTACGGGGGTGAGCAGGATTTGGCGCGGCGGCAGCGAGGGGGTTGGCCGCGGCGGCGCTGTG
Organism: uncultured Ardenticatenaceae bacterium; assembly: GCA_964507675.1. Lineage (GTDB taxonomy): Bacteria > Chloroflexota > Anaerolineae > Promineifilales > Promineifilaceae > JAGVTM01. The sequence goes on from CAZDSN010000135.1 coordinate 5,479, forward strand.
GCGGTGGGGATGGCAGCAGGGGATGCTGGGCGACAGCCAATCAGCAGGGCGACAGTAGCTCCGCCGGCCAGACGTAAGAAGTGGCGGCGGGTCCAGGTGGGCAGCAAATCAGGCGGCGGGGAAGTCATATCAAGTGAGCGCGGCTGGCGTATGATGTTTCGGGACAGGTGACTATTGCCGGCAGTGGCGATTGGCTGAAGAAGTCCAACCTGGCTAAAAAGTTCGACTTCGGCATCCTGCATTATACGTTATCTAGCGGATATTAGGCGGCAGTTCTTACAAGTCGCTTGAAAAATTCTTACAAAAAACTTACTATGAGCAAACAGCGCGCTTTTGTAAGCGACTCGTAAGGAATTTGCGTACAATTCTGGACAGTTTCTGGTGTTGAGACGCCGGGAATGCCGGCAGGAACGGGGACTGGCTCAGGTTAGTAAGAATCTGTCAGCCAGTCTGAGCGAATTAGAGACAGGATGAAAGGCCATGATCTTGAATGATGCCGAAGATATTTTGGTGGTAGATGATGAAGCGTCTGTGGTTGAGGTCGTCAGCCTTTACTTGAAGCGGGAGGGGTTTCGAGTGCGGCAGGCGCGCAGCGGCCGGGCGGCATTAGCAGCCATTCAGGAGAAAATGCCGGCACTGGTCGTCCTCGACGTCATGCTGCCAGAACTGGATGGGTTAGAAATCATGCGACGGCTGCGCCACCAGAACCCCACGCCGCCCCCCGTGATTTTGTTGACGGCGCGCGCTCAGGAAACAGACCGCATCTATGGCCTGGAGATGGGCGCAGACGACTACGTCACCAAACCCTTTTCGCCCGCCGAACTGGCGGCGCGGGTTAAGGCCGTGCTGCGACGGTCGCGCGGGGGACAAAACGCGGCGGCAGATCGGGACGTGGTGCAGTTCAATAACCTGGCTATTAATCCCTTAACGCGCCAGGTGACTGTGCGGGGCGAAGATGTGGAACTGACGGCCACCGAGTTTAACCTGCTGCTGTTCATGGCGCAGCATCCACGGCAGGTTTTCAGCCGCGACCAACTGCTGGAGAATGTGTGGGGATTTGCCGAGTACGTTGATCCCAGCACCGTCACCGTGCATATCCGCCGCCTGCGCGAGAAAATAGAAGTAGATGCCAGCCGCCCACAGCGGTTGTTAACTGTCTGGGGCGTCGGATACAAGTTTGACCCGGAGGGGTAAGGTAAGCCTATGGAAAGGACGACAACGCCACAAATGCCGGTCAGTCGCACTGGTCGCAATCTGCTCAACCGGTTGAGCGCGTCGCCGGGTCAGGTACTGGTCAGCGGCATCCTGTTGGCTTTGCTGGTCACCGTGCTGGTGGCCAACTGGCTGATGAATCCACCCCTGAGTGAGATGGTCACGCTGGTACAGACGCTGGCGATCACCTCATTCTTGTCATTAGGCGTAGGTTTTGTGCTTTACCGGCGCGGCTGGACGCGCTCACCCTCACTCAGCCTGACGTTGAGCGCTACCTACGTGATTGCGGCGGTCTTGACCTGGGTTAATGTGTGGGTGATGGCGCGCCTGATGTTTGCCAGCCCGCATGATTTGACGCTGGCGCTGGTGTTGTTGATTTTTGCCGGCATCATCGCCACCACCTTTGGCATATTTGTCGCCGCCAGCGTCACGGATGGTCTGCGCCAGTTGGCCGGCGTAGCGCGCCGCCTGGCGGAAGGGAATCTCAGCGCCCGCGCCGTGGTCACCGGGCGGGACGAGGTGGGGCAGGTAGCCCACAGTTTCAACATCATGGCGGCGCAATTAGAGGAAACTGCCCGCCAGCGGGAAGAACTGGAAGCCATGCGGCGCGATCTGATTGCCTGGGTCTCCCATGATCTGCGCACACCACTGACCAGTATCCGGGCTTTGGTTGAAGCGCTCAGCGATGGCGTGGTTACCGATCCGGAGACGGTACAGCGGTATTACCGCACCATTCGCGCCGACGTGCTGTCCTTAAATACCTTGATCAATGACTTGTTTGAACTGGCGCAACTGGATGCCGGCCTGGTGTTGGAGAAATCGCCGCACTCTTTTACGGATCTCATATCTGACGCTCTGGAGAGTTTTCGTGGTCTGAGCATGGTCAAAAATGTGGAAATTGTGGGAACGGTAAGCCAGAACCTGGACCCGGTGCTGCTCAATGCGCCCAAGATAGGGCGGGTATTATCCAATTTGCTGGCGAATGCGGTTAAATACACGCCGCCTGGGGGGCGAGTGGAAGTGACGGCGCAGCGTGTGGGGCAGTCCGTGCGTGTCACGGTAATGGACAGCGGGCCTGGTTTTGTGGAGGCAGATTTGCCCCGCGTGTTTGAGAAGTTTTATCGGGGTGAGCAGGCTCGCTCACGGGCTACTGGCGGCGCCGGCCTGGGTTTGGCGATTGCCCGGCGCATTGTGGAAGCGCATGATGGCCGTATCTGGGCCGAGAATGGCCCAGGCGGAGGGGCATTGGTGGGGTTTGATTTGCCGGCATAACGCCATCCGGCAAGCATCCCCCCAAGCCCCCCTCCGCTCAGCCCACCATTCAACGCGCCGTGGCGGTTAACTGCCGGCAAGCTTTATCTGCCGGCAGGCTTATCTGCCGCCAGGCTTATCTGCCGCCAGGCTTATCTGCCGCCAGGCAGACTACATCTCTTCACGGTAGTAAAGACCGTGCCTCTCGCGCGCCTTGAGCACCGCTCGCCGCAAAATCTCGTGTACGCGCTGTGAGTCCCGCACGTTATTGAGTACAAGTTGGGGATGGCTGCTGTCGTGACTGCGAATGATGATGTCCCCCAGGTTGAACAGGCGCTCGCTAAACGTCTGGCTCTGGTCTACATCTTGCACGCGCACCAGTTCAATGTCTTCGCGGGTTTTGCCCAACAACCCTTCAATGATGCGAAGGCGTTCGTTGGTAATGATGTATTCAATGCCAATTGAAAGGAAGGGACGCCCACGCCACAACACCTCTTCCCCCTCGACATCCTCTTCACCGCCAGGTTCTTTTACCAGCACAGTTCGTTGGTTGCCGGGGTAAGTTTCTTCGAGATAGCTGTCTACCTCCATCAGGGTTGTGTTCGTGATCAGGTCTACCAGTGGCTCCAAAACAGACTTGGG
>CAZDSN010000136.1:0-8552 GCA_964507675.1 uncultured Ardenticatenaceae bacterium
GTTGGCGGCTGAGATGGGGAAGTGGAAGATAGCTTCCCATGCACCTGCGGTATTTATTTCCAGGGGTATGGCTGCTGTTTGTTCTGTGTCGGTGTGAAGCGAAAGCAGGTTAGTTTCTGTGTTGGATGAGGGTGTGATGTTTTGCGCTTCTCCTTTAATGACTATGCGAATAGTTCCTTCTGCTTCCTGACTGCTCTGGACAGCTAATACCTGCCAGACAACATCCTGTCCTAAATGGAAACTCTCCCCTACATGGTAACTGGACGCAGCAGATGGGCTTTCGGCGCTAAAATCGTAACGGGCGCGAGCATAAGCCACATCGTCTGCGGCCACTGCCGGCAGGGCAAACAGGGTTAAGCCAAGTTGGTTCTGCGAGAATAGCCGTCCGCTGTCGTAATAGTGAGCGCGCCCCGTCTCGCTGATGATAAAGGAAAGGGTAGCGCCAGTATCCGTGCGTAGGGTAAGACGATCGCCTATGGCCAGGGGGCGTACCAGATTGTCAGGTATACCCAGAGCATAGTTTAATACTGTCCCCCACAACCACACAGCCACTGGATTGTCTGAAGCCATTACAGCAGCGTTGTAGCGTAGTTCACCGCGGGCGGTAGGCTGGCTGGGATCAATGGGCAAGGCCAGCGTCTCTTCGCTTTGGGTGTAATGCAGTTCTAGCAAGCTGGGTCGCCCCAGAGTAAGCGCTCCCCCCAGGCTGCCGATAGTTTGCAGGGCGCCTGCACTTCCTTCAATATCTGGCAGCAGCGGCGTCGGCATAACTGTAAGCGTGGCATCGGCTGCCGGCAGAGGTGTTGGAGTGATAGTATCTTGCTCCAAACGGTCTGTCCGCCCACGTAGAAGCATAAACAGGAAAATAAGAGATGCGCCAGCCAGCAACCCTACCTTTACCAGTGTCGGACGAGACCAGCGAGGGTGATGGGCAGCAGCACGTTGTTGGCGGGCCAATGCCGGCAGCGCCTGTTCATACAACGCTTCCGGCGGGAGGTCTAGCAATCCCGGGCGACCATCGGGGCGGATATAGCTACCACGACGAAACGCTTCCCGCCGCTGCCTCAGATAGTGCAAGATATCGTTGTCCGTCTGGTTCTGCTCCATCTCGGCCAACTCCTGCGCCATCACCTGACGGAATGTTTCCTGGTACTCTGGCGGTATCTGAGATAGCTCAGCTATCAGGTCAATGGGGTCTGCATATATGTGTGTCACCTTGACACCTCCTCATTGGCGACGGGCACGAAGATTGGGAGGCGGACGGCAGGCAGGCCAAGTACCAGGTTGTCATTGGCTTGACCAGAACGGATGCGAGCAGACCAGCCAGGGACAAAAGGAACTAGAAGGCGGTCCAGACCGGCCGCGTCAAGGTTGAAGGTGGCTTCTCCATCAGCGTTAGTGAAGATACGCGCTAGGCGCTGTCCCTGCGCGTCCACCGCCAGTACGCTCACATCAGGGACACCCTCTCCTGGCCCAGGGGCGCGGTCGTTGTTGGCGTCATAGTAAATGAGCAGGTGTACATGTATAGGGGCAGTAGCAGCAGCAGGAGGAAGAACTGGCCCCAAGTATTGTAGCGTCAGAGAGAAGCTGGCTGTGGGAGTGAGAGCGATATCCAAGGGAGACGAAGTCGGAGGCGCAATAAATATCGTTGGAGTAGGCAGCGCCACCGGCGTAGGAGTAGTAAAGGCACAAATGAGGTCGTATGCGCCAGAGCTATGACCGCGAGCCGTTACTTGCAAAAATACGACTTGCTCTACTGTCGCCGTCCAGGTAAGGACAGAATCCAGCCGTCCGGCGCCGCGGTCATCGTTATGGATGAGCGGAGTGTCGCCGGCAATGCTGTCGAAAAGAAGAATTTGTGTGTCTACCAGCGGCGTAACCGTCTCGCAGGTATATCGCTGCCCGGGCTTGGACAGAAAAGTAAAAGTGTCTACGTCTCCAGGAGATAAAGTAAACGTCTGGCGTACCCCCAGTGGTAGAGGCCAGGCAACAGCGGCTGTCTCGTTGGGTTCAGCTATATCGGGGGGAGCAAGCGGCGTAGAAGAGGGGCTAGGCGTAACAGTTGGCGTGGGTGTCAAGGTAGGTAAGAGTGTGGGTGTTGCGGTGGGAGAGATGAGAGATACTGCCAGGTCGTAGCGACCGTTAGCAGCGGTGACCTTGCTCACCGTCGCCATGTACCAACCGTCGGCAGGGGCGACAAAGATGACGCGGGAGCCGAGGTCGGTGGCGGCGCGATCATCATTGTCCGCCACTGTCTGTCCATTCCAGGCCAGAACCAGATGCGTGTCCAGCGCGCCTGTAACAAAAGTTTCTAACTGCAACCACTGTCCTGCCTTGAGAAATCCGGTGAACACATCTATATCGTCTTCTATAAGGGTCAGATCAGTGATCGTACCCCAGGTGATGACGGCGGCGGCGTTGGCATTATCGTTGGGTTCGAAGCGGTCAGGAGCCAGGCCATCTGCGCGCGTGGGCGTAGGCAGCGGTGTGGAGGAGCCGGGCGGCGTCAGGCTAACAACAATAGGCGTAGGGTTGTAGCTTTGCACCGGTGAGGGCATAAAGCCAAACAGCGCCAGGAAAAGACAAACCAATCCGGTCAGGGTAATGAAAATGGGAGATTTATGCATTTGCTCTTCCTTCGCTGCTTGCAGTGAAATTGGTTAGTGGGAAAGAGGCTGTTGTCTGGGGTATCGTTAACGCGCCAGGCAATGCCGCCAGATCACTGAGAAGATCTGTTGCCTGGTCAGTCGTCCCACCACGAGCAATGAGCGCGGCTTGGGCGGCAGCATATTGGTCACTTTGCAGTTGCTCTACCAGGGCAACCAGATCAGATGCGCTAAGCGCCATCGCCTTTGCGCCCGCCAATACGCCACGCACCGCTCCTGTCTGCGCGCCAAAACCGCAAGGGGCTATCGTAGGTAGCATGCCAATGGCAGCTGCTACCGCCTGATCATCTACTTGGTCGGCTGCGGCTTGTTGTCCGATGATGGTTACCAGTTCCGCTCGCGTCAGACGGCGCTGCGGCAGCAGAGTCAGGTCGGCTACAGCAACTAACTGGTCATCGCGCAAGGGAGTGTCCCAAACCTGGCGCAAGGCAGTAAAAGCCGCCCCTTGTTGGAAAGCGGCTAAGATGCCGGCATCCCCTACCCCCTGATCGCGGTACATCTGAGCCGCCGCAGCAACCGCAGCAGTAGCCAACTGCACTGCCTCTGCACCATGTTCAGCAACGGCGGCTTGTAGGATGCCGGCATTCGTCGCTCCCACATGGGTAGCCAGTGCCTGATGGGCGTCCCTGCCTGTTGGCGTTGCCGCTTCATTCAGAGTAGCCAGAACAGTGTCAATAGCTGCTTGCCGCACTGCGTCTGTCACTTCCAGGCGAATGCTGCGGAGAGACCCATTGGCAGGGTCTAACAAGGGCGTTAACGGCAGCGCATCAACCGGGACTGGCTCATGCGCCGTTCTGTCCTCCTCCACGGCGAGGCGATTCACAAGCGCCTCTGACCGCGGGGACGTAGCAGTCATTGAAGGTGGCACAGGTGGGGAAACGGGCGCACCATTTCTGTCATCGGCAGGCCAGGGGCCCATCAGGCTGCCACCCAACTGATCGTAGGCCGCGCGCAGTGAGGGAGAAAGGCGCATCGCTAACCAGGGGCTGGAACCCAATTCTGACAGAGAAGCGCCCACGCGCAGATAGTCTAACCCATCAGGAGACTGCGGCTGCTCAGCCCCCTGCGTGGTATGCCGCGCCAATGTGCGCGCCTCATGGACGCCCTCAATCACTCGCCGCATGACGGATGACTGTCCTAACACGTAGCCGGCAGCCGTGCCGAAGGAGGAACCTTCTCCTGTACCTGCCGCCGCCTGTGCCCTTGTAGCGGCGGCCAGCACCGCGCCTCCCACAGCCAGGGAAGCGCCGCCAGTGAGAGCCGCACCTGCCAATTGCACACCCCCGAGCATCAGCCGCGCGCCATTTGTCGCCAGCGCTCCCCCACCCATACCGCCAGTGAGCATAGCGCCGCCAAACAAGTCCAACGCCGCCCCTGCCAGACGCAACCCACTCTGAATACGCCACGCCAGTACAAAACAGGTAACCACGCTAGCACCAATAAACAGCCCAATCCCCTGCTGTGCCGATGCTGTGAGCAAGCCAATGAGGATAGCCGTGATGACAACACTCAAAAAGGTCTCAATTAGCAGGTTGATAAACTGGCGCAGGTAGGCCCCCAGGAAGGCTTGCGTAGAAACAAAAAAGGCAAACAGCATGGCGATAGGCACACCCAGGTACAAAAGCATGGCCACACCAGTAAGAGCCAGGCGCAAGAAATGCTCGCCAATGGCAGTGGGAACAGCGAAGAAAGCAAAGAACAGCCGTTCGATACCATCGCTGGCCAACGCTTTGGCTAATTCCTGGTCCGCCTCGTCGCTGAGATCAATCGCCGCTGGGTCGCCGAAGGGGAAATAGGTCGCTTCAAAGTTCACGGGGAACTCGCTGCTATCCAGCTCATCCAGGTTGGCCACAGCCATGAAGGCGGCTACCAAATCAAAGCTACCCACCACCCCATCACTGTTGACGTCGCCGATAAGCGGGGGCAATCCCAGGTCGGTGCCATTCATGTCTGTAGTGAAGATATCACCCGCCGCGCCGTCAATGAGGGCCTGGTCAATACCAGCAAACAGCGACAGCCGTAACTCTTCCATCAGTTCGATAACGATGATAGGCGAGGCAAAGAAGAAGAAGGCAACCAGACCATAGGTGAACAACTTGCTCGGATCCACCCAGCGGTCTGTCGGTAGGAAATGATTTAGAGCGTACCAACAGCCCAACGCGGTTAGCGCCAGGATAAACATTCCTCCCAGTGGAGCCGAAAGGCCGTTAACCAGGAGCTGCACGAAGTAGCCCACGTTGGTAGTTATCCACTGGTTTACGCTCTCCGTAATAACGGCAATGGAGAGCAAAGCACGATCCACTGCCCACAAAATTTGCGCCAGGGTGTACTGCAAGAAGTAGATGGCTTCGGCAAAATAACGACCGGGGTCAAGCATGGTCAGCGTCCTGATAAAGGTTAGTCGTCAGTGCATGACGACGAGAGCGGTAGTATAGGCCACTGCCCAAAGCCACCCCCAGGCCGATACACGACAGCAGCTGCCAGGAAGCGTGCACATCCTTTTTGCCAGATGCAACTTCATCGTCTGGGTAAGGTGTTGCTGTTAGCCATGGCGTCTTTGCGGGTAACTCGCTATGCGAAATGGTTGTTATAGGGAAAGCATCACCGTGCAAGTCATCCCAGGTAGGGATAATGGGTACTGGCATAGTGGCGGCGGGAGCAGAATCGAAGTAGACGTGGCCGTCTGTGTAGAAAACAAAATGATAGATAATGTCCTCCTGCCCCACTGTCAGCCCTAAACCAGTTAGCCCGCCTTCAGCTACAGCGGCAGATGTAACCGGGTCCAGGGGGCGGTCAAAACTAACCTGATACAGACCAGGCGATACCGACCAGGTACACAAACCCTGCGCATTACTCTGGCAAGCAGACAAAGCAGGCAGACCATCTGGCATTCGCCGTATCTGGACAACCGTTCCAACCACAGGTGCGCCTGCGCTTTCCCGCAACCGCAATTGCAGCCTCACTGGAGCGTCGCCTGGCGGTTGTCCTAACAACAGCCAACTCGTCAATTGCAGAAATAAGGACGCCAACGTTATCATCATATTGCCTGCACCTACTCCATTAAGCCAAGCGCCTAACCTGTTACTATACTGCTTGCCGGCATGTCACTTCGCTACGGTTCCAGTTCAGGCCCCGCCCATACTGCCGGGTCCAGCAGCAACCCATTCTGATAGACTATCCAGTGCAGATGGCTGCCTGTAGAACAGCCCGTACTGCCCATTTCCGCTATAGGCTGACCCGCCGTAAGCATGCCTGCCGTCACCAGAAATTGACTCAGGTGGCCAAAATAGTGCAGAGTTTGTCCGTCGCCCAACCGCTGGTAGTTACCAAGCCCCTCATGTGGCGGCTGCGAACCCACCATGTCGGAGCAGTCTGCCCCAGTATTGTTAGGGCCAGCAAAGTACATCTCTCCTGCTATCGGAGACCAGATAGTCGTACCACTCGTGTTAGCAATGTCCACGCCATTATGAAACCAGGGCTGCTCCGGTGGGCAACCGTACCCGGCGCCATCCACACCAGTGTATGCTTCGGCGCAGCCAAAGCCACGGGTGATGATGCCCGTTGTCGGCCATATACCGCTACCCGGCTCACTTCCACCACCACCGTTGCCGCCGTCTCCTGCCTGTGTGTCGCTGTCGTCCAGGAGGACAGAGGTAGGCGGCGGCGGTTGATCTGCATCCACTAACGGGCCTAGTGGATCAGGGGTAAGGTAGAACCAGACAGGCAACGCGCCTTCCACAGGGCGGTTCCAGTCAGTAAGCAAGCCCACTTCTTCCACCTGACCGGCAGGAAGGACAAAGCCAAGAACGAAATCACGCGCCGCGCCAGCGGGGATGGATTCCAGTTGCTGCACGTCGTAGGCAGGTAAGCCATGAGCAATGAGGGGTTCATTAGCCGGCGTCCAGCGACCAGCGACTATCCCCTCACCCTGATGTACCCGGCGAATCAAGAAGAGATCAGAAACGGGCACGACGCTTGCCTCTGCACCATGGTTGGTTACCGTCAGGGTGAGGAAATGGTAGGCAGCATCTGGCTGGCGCGGGCTTGGTTCCGTTTCATGCCCAATGAGGCGGAAAACAAGTCTCTGCGGGCCGCCCACATAGACATCGCTACCCAGATAAAATGTACCTATACGGTAGTAAGGGGTCTGCAACGGGACAGGGGTGGTAAAGCCAATTTGAGGCAGCGCTGGCGTAGTTGTCCAGGGAGGCACTGGCGTCTCCGTAATATATTCGGGAGTGGTTGTCACCCAACCCGGCGTAGTCGTTATCCACAATGGTGTGGCCGTAAAGCCAGGCGGAGTGGCGGTAGGTGGCAGCCAGGGCGGTTCTGAGGTAGCCGTGGCTGTAGTCCATTCGGGTATAGTAGTTAACCACTGCGGCGGCAGCGTCAACATCTGTGGTATAGGTGTGGGCGGATAGACGGGTGTAGTCATACCCAAAAACATGGTCATTGTAGGCGGCACCGTAGCTGTCTGCGCTGCCCAGTAAACGGAACCGGTCAAAGGGGCTGGGTTCTCCATAAAACCCATCATGCCGCATCCCAAGCTGGAAAAAAGCAGGAGCATGCCTACACTAACCCATTTCATCTGCTGCCTGCCAACCCTGGTCGCGCCCATATGCATGACTCGCTACTCTCCACCTACTCGCCGTTCACTATTGGCAGGTATGTCTGCCAGCGCACCGCCAGGTAATGAGTATCCCAGGTAAAGGCCAGCGTAGGGTCAGGAGAACTACTTCGGACAGCAGCAGTCTGCACCAGGTTAGTAGGCACAGTTGCCTGCACGACGGCCTGGTAACGGAAGGTTCGCTGGTAGGGTTGCCCTGCCTCAGCCCATATTGGGCGTAGATGCAGAGTTGTGCCGGCATCTGGTGGAGTTCCCTGTGGCGGATGGCCATCACCGTGGCTGGGAGCAAAGGCGTAGGTGAGACCACGTTCGCCGATACGATCAGCAACGCCAATGGTGTATCCTTGCGCAATAAGCCTGGTTGGGTCAGAGACGTTGTCGTAAAGGAAAAACACCTGTCCCGCCAGCGGGCCGGGCGCTGTCCCATCTCGCTCTAGCACAATTACAATGGCAAGACGAACCGTCAGGCTGGGGTCAGCAGCAGCAGGAGCATCATGCCACTGGACATAAAAGACGTCATAACCGGCTATCAAGCCACTGACAATAGCAGCATGCCAGCGTCCGCCACTAGTCAGGTCTACGGACTGCCACAATCCCGCCAACAATGGGCCCGGGACAACAGCATCTGGCAACCAGCGGTGAGGCAACATATCCTCGGCGTCCATGGCGGGTGCGCCATGCACCAGTCCGTCAGTGAAAACAGTCAGTTGATGCAGACGCTGCCCAAACAAACGGGCGGCGTAACCGCTGCTGCCCAGGTTGAAGGTGACACTAACCGCGGCACAACTACCAGTAGCGGCGACAAAGTCATCGCACAAATTGGGCGCGCCAAATTCAGCCAGGTCCAGGTAAGGCAAGTGCGCCCCCTGCGTCTGCACGATGTAAGTCAGGTGGCCGGGGGGTAATTCTCCCTGCCACTTGAGCGTCTGCTGAATGGCGTCGTAGGTCAGATCAGGGGAAGATCCGGGTACATACACCAGGTCGGTGGGTAAGGTCACTGTTAAGTCGTAGGTACGGGTGAAACGCTCTGCATTCAGCAGTGTGAGGGTGTAGGTTACGCCCTCACCCGGTTGCACAAAAGCTGGCCCATCCAGCGTCACGGGCACATCCGTGTCGTTGGGCGTGACTGGAATAAACAGGTCAGGGGCAGCCAGAGGAAAAACTTGCACGGGCTTGTAATCTAGCGCACGCGCGTCGAAAAAAAGCGGTAGAGTCTGGTATAACCTGTTTGTACCTGTTGCTACCTGCGTCACTACCAG
>CAZDSN010000137.1:0-8490 GCA_964507675.1 uncultured Ardenticatenaceae bacterium
TTATGCGACCATCATTGACCTGGAGCAGACCGGACCGGATGCCGAAGATTACGTTTATTCGCCCTCAGGTCTGGATTTGGTAGATACCTTTGCCGGCAATCCAGGCGCCCATTGGCTCATTGGCAACGAACCCGATCGCCGCTACTTCCAGAATGATATGGAAGCCCACGTCTATGCGCACGCCTATCACGAACTGTACTATCTAATCAAAGCCCAGGACCCCACGGCCAAAATTGTAGCGGGCAATATCGTCCAACCTACCGAACTGCGCCTGCAATATCTGGATATGATACTTGATGCTTATCAGGCCCAGTTTGGCGTGCCGCTTCCTGCCGATGCCTGGGGCGCGCACAATTTCATCCTGCGCGAAGCCCGCTGCGGCGTCATTCCCGACTGTTGGGGGGCAGATATACCCCCTGGCATCCCCACCGACACCGGGGAACTGCTGGATATTGAGGACAACGACAACGTGGAGATGTTCATCACCCGCATTGAGCGCATGCGGCAGTGGATGGCCGACCGGGGTTATCGAGAAACCAGCCTGTTTATTGACGAATACGGCGTCCTGATGCCCGAAGACCTGGGTTTTCCGCCTGAACGGGTCAATACCTTCATGGATGCCACCTTTGACTATATGTTGTCTGCCGTAGACCCGGCCATAGGTAATCCCTATGATGGTTACCGGCTGGTGCAGCGCCTTTCCTGGTACAGTTCCTCCGATGATCCCTTTACATTTAACGGGCGGCTCTGGAATCCCGCTAATGGGGCACTGACGCCTGTGGGGCAAAACTATGTAGACTACGTGACGCCATTGCCGGACGTGCTGGACTACTACCCCGTGAATCTGACGGCGACGCCGGCAGCGGCGCCAGGCCAGCTAACCGCCGGCCATCTGGCCGCCCTTACCCTCTCTTCCCGTATCGCCAATCAAGGCAATCTACTGCCGCGGGGCAGCCTGGTGACGCGCTTTTACCGCGGCAATCCTGACAGCGGCGGCGTGCAGATTGGCAGCGACGTAACCCTGCCTGGCCCTACAGGCTGTGGCGAAACGATCACCGCGGTGGTCACCTGGCCCAACCCTACTCCAGGAGCGCATACCATTTATGTTCGCGTGGCTGCTGTTGGGGGCGTGTTGGAAACAAACGCCGCCAACAACACTTATAGTCAGACGATAACCGTGCCCTGACCTCGTGCCCGCTGTTGATCCCCGTCTCATTCTTGTTTTTATCTGGATAGTGGGCATTTCCGCAGCGGCCATCTGGCTTTTGTGGCGACGACCCGCGCCGCTGCCGCCGCTGCTCGTGGTTCTGCTGCTGGCGCTGGCTGTGCGTCTGCTGCCGGCGCTTCTCCTGCCCCGTGGTGCTCGCTATGAGATGTCTGTCTTTCGCCAGGCGGGCGAATTGACTCTGGCCGGGCAGAGCGTTTATCTGCAGCGCGTGGCCCATCCTTATTTACCTTTTCAGCTTTACTGGTATGCGGCGGCGTTGTGGCTGGCGCAGCACGTGGGCCTCTTCTTTGAATTTTGGGTTAAGCTGCTCAATATTCTGGCCGAGACAGGCCTTGTCACCCTCATATATCAGGCAGTTCAACGCCAGCGTGGGCAGCAGGCGGCTCGCTATGCCAGCCTGTTCTATGCCCTGAACCCTGTTACCATTATGGTCTCCAGTTATCAGGGACAGTTCGACGCCGTGCCCATGCTGTTTCTGCTGTTGGCCTGGTATGGCCTGACTTATAGCCGGGGGCGACTGCCGGCATCTGCGCTGGCTTTGGGGGCGGCTGTCCTCAGTAAAACCTGGCCCGTTTTAATGGCGCCCATTCTCTTCTTCCGGCTGCCCCGCTGGTCGTCCAGAGTGCGCCTGCTGCTGTGGGCGCTGTTGGTTCCGCTGGCCGGCGTTCTGTTTTATGAATGGTGGTTCCCCGGCAGCCTGACGCTCATGCTGCGGCGGGCTGCCAGGGCGGGTTCTATCCCTGGCTGGTGGGGGTATTCCGCCGTGCTGAACGTGTTGGTCACGTTTACCGGTTATGGCGGCGGCGGCTATGCCTTGCTCAATCAGGCAGGCAAATGGATTGCCCTGCTGCTGGCTTGCCTGGCCATCTGGTTGGCGCGCCGGCAGCACCCCTTGTACACCTTTATGCTGGTTGTCCTGATCCTGTTTGCCTGCGTGCCCAATTTAGGCGTGCAGGGGCTTTCCTGGATTGTGCCTCTGGCTGTCATTTTGGGGTATTGGAATGAGTTGGGCTGGTATACGTTGGGCGCAGTTGCTTATATGTGGACAGCATACTGGGGGATTCATCTCACCGATGGTCTGATGGTGCTGCTGCCCAAACCTCTGGCCCATGCTATTATTCAACTGGCTTCCCTGTTCATCTGGCTGCCGGTTGTGTTCTGGTTGGTGCAGGAGGTGCGGCAGCGAGATATTCTGCCGGCGCTTTTTCACCCCAACCAACGCCTGGACCAGGCTGAGTCTGTCTGATTGCTCCCATGACTTCCTACCCGCCTGTCACCGTTATCGTCGTCAACTGGAATGCCCGCGCCTATTTAGGCGACAGCCTGGCTTCTTTGCTGGCGCAGGATTACGGTCCTTTTCAGGTGACACTGGTAGACAATGCCAGCACGGATGGATCGGCGCCCTGGGTGCGGCAGCAGTTTCCGGCAGTGCACGTCATCGAGAACGAGCGCAATGTGGGCTTTGCTGCCGCCAATAACGCCGCCCTGCGCCAGGCGGACACCGAATTTGTGGTGCTGGCCAACCCGGACATTGTTGCCCCGCCTGACTGGCTGCGCCAACTCATTACCCCCATGCTGGCAGACCCGCGTGTGGCTGTCGCCGGCTGCAAAGTATTCTACCCTGACGGTCGCTTGCAACACGCCGGCGGCATCATCCGCCCGCCGCTGGCCACCGCCGCCTACTACGGCGCGCAGCAGCCCGATACGGGGCAGTTCGACGCCATTGCCGATGTTGATTACGTGATTGGGGCTGCCCTGGCCATGCGGCGCTCTTTGGGATTGTTAGACGAAGGGTATTTTCTCTACTACGAGGAAGCAGACCTGTGTGCGCGGGCGCGCCGCGCCGGTCATCGTGTCATCTACGTGCCGCAGGCTCGCCTGACGCATGTCGAATCCGGCACCACTCCCAAAGGGGATGCGCTTTATTTACAGCGAATGCACACCAGCCGCTGGCGTTACCTGTTGAAGCATTACGACGAAACGATGTTATTGGCGGAAACGGTGCGCGCAGAAGAAGCCTGGTTAACGCAGCGCCACCCCACCGAGCGTCTGGCGGCGGCTCGCGCTTATTGGGAAACAGTGCGCCGCCTGCCCCCAATCTGGGTGGATCGGGCGCGGGATGGAGCCTTACCTGTGAGCCAGGCCGGGCAGCAGCAAATAGGCCTGGCGCTGCACCGTCTGCGCGCCATGGCCTGGGCCGGGGATGATACCGCCTGGCAAGCCATGCGCCAGAAAATGACACTGTCTGAGCCGCGTTTTCACTCTGATGTTCCGCTGCTGGGGCCGCTGATTGCCCGCTTTCGCGCCGCCTGGGGCAGTGTAGCCGTCCGCTGGTATCTACGTCCGCTACGGGAACAGCAAAGCCAGTTGAATGAATTGGTGGCCAACCAGCTACACAGCCAGCAGGTGCGGCTGGCCATGCAGGCAGAAGAACAGGCCGCCCTGGCCCAGGACATCGCTGAATTTGCTGCGGAAGTGAAACGCCGGCAGGCGGACAGGTAAGCTCTAAATGGGTGCTTTTTGCTATTGAGAACTGACGTGTCTGCTAACTAATACATGGGTAGCCGGGGATCTACATCCCGCGCCCAGCGCAGTACGCCTCCATCCAGATTCCACAGTTTCTTGAAACCATGCTGCTGCAGCTCTCGAATAACGTCGGCGCTGCGCGCCCCGCTGCGGCAGTGGACGACCATCTCGGCGGCTGTATCCAATTCGCCCAGGCGTTCCAACACCTGTCCTTTGGGAATAAGAAACGCACCCAGGTGGCGCAGGTTGACAATTTCCCATTCATGTGGTTCGCGCACATCCAGGATGACCAGGTTATCGCCGGTAGCCAGCCGCTGCTGCAGCTGCGCCGGCGTCATCTGCGCCACGCCATCCAGGTGACCTTCGTGTTGGCCATAGAGGCTCTGGTCGTGTGCCGGCATGCCACAAAACTGCTCATAATCAATTAGAGTCGTGATTGTCGGGTTTTCGCCGCAGATAGGGCAGTGTGGATTCTTGCGCACGCGCACTTCCGTGAAGCTCAGGCTGAGCGCGTCATACAGCATCAGCCGCCCAATCAGCGGCTCGCCAATGCCCAGAATCAGCTTCACCGCTTCAGTGGCCTGAATAGCCCCAATCGTGCCCGGCAGAATACCCAGCACGCCCCCTTCGGCACAGCTCGGCACCAGGCCAGGCGGCGGCGGTTCGGGGAACAGGCAGCGGTAGCAGGGGCCTTCCTCAGCATAAAAGACAGACGCCTGCCCATCAAAGCGGAAGATGCTGCCGTAGACGTTTGGTTTGCCCAACAGGACGCAGGCATCGTTGGTGAGGTAACGGGTGGGAAAGTTATCCGTACCGTCAATGATCACGTCATAAGGCGCGAACAGTTGCAGCGCATTGGCCGAGGTCAGCGGTTCGTTGTACAGGTCAAGCTGCACGTAGGGGTTAAGGTCGCGGATGCGTTCAGCGGCGCTTTCCAACTTGCTCCGCCCCACGTCCTTGGTGCCGTGGATAATTTGCCGCTGTAAGTTGGAGTAATCCACCACGTCATAATCCACCAGCCCTAAACGGCCAATACCTGCTGCCGCCAGATACATGGCCAGCGGCGAGCCCAGCCCGCCGGCGCCAATGAGCAGCACACTGGCCGCCTTCAACTTTTTCTGCCCTTTCATGCCTACTTCGGGCATGATCAGGTGGCGGCTGTATCGCTTGATTTCGGCGTTGGATAAAGCCACGTCCTGGCTAACAATCGTATCAGGAAAAGTCATAAAACGTCCTCCAGTTGGCGAGTCAGTTTGGCCGGCGGCGTCAGCCCGTAATTGATGTGACGTACCTGGCCTGCCCGATCAATGATCAGCGTTGTGGGCAGCGTAAAAACGGCGTATTGCGCCGCCGCCGCCTGGTCCTGGTCGGCATCTATTTTCTCAATGCGCAGCCGTTCGCCCACGTGGGCGGCCAACTGGTTCAAGTAGCGGGCCTGCGTCTGGCAACTGGCGCACGCCTCGCTGCGGAAATAGAGCAGACGGGCCACAGATACGGCGGGAGGCGGCAGCGTCAACGTGATGCGCCGCTGGTGCAGCCAGCGCAGCCCACCATAAACCGCCATCGCGGCGGCGATGATCAGCAAGGTTAACAGCAGGCGTTCTATAAGCATGGTTAACCTCGTGGAATACGGTTAACGTGGAAGCCGGGCACGCCCAGCCGGTTAAGCTGGTAATACAGGAAGCAGCCAGCGCAGAAACCTGCGAACAGGTTCAGAGCCGCCAGCAGGATGACCAGCCAGACCAGCGCCCAACTCAGGGTGGCTGCCGGCAGCAGCCAGGCTGCCACCGCCAACAGCACCACGACGCCGCCAAACCCCTGGGCAAAACGATGGGGTTCCGGGTTGTCAATCTGCACGTCCGGTTTCACCAGACCCGCCGGGCGCAGACCTTTCTTATAGATTTGTTGGAACAGAGCCAGCGACGGCGCGACTGTCCCCAGCAACATGACTATCCCCACAAATGCTGCCAGCCAGATGTTGTTCAGCACAAATGCCAGCAGCAAGAAGCCAATAATGAAAACCTGATTCGTTTTGAGCGCGGCATGGTCCACCTTCCGCGACAATAACTCCTGGCGCATGAGCTTTCCTCCGGGTGGAATGGATTTATTGGTGTGTGGGTGCACGAGTGACACCGTGCACCAGTACACCGCTGCCCTATTACCGCTTCCCGCCGCCGGCAATGGAAGGGATAATGATCAAGGTGTCGTTGTCAGCCAGATTGGTTTGCGGCCCGTTGAGGAAGCGCACATCTTCCTGGTTCAGGAAGACGTTGACGAAGCTGCGCAGGGCGTCGCCGTCAAACAGGTGCTGCCTCAGGGCCGGGTATTGTTGGGTCAGGCTATTCAGGGCGGCGTTGACGGTACTGCCTGTAACCGAAACTGCGCTGTGGTTGCCGGCATAAGGCCGCAGCGGTGTGGGAATGCGAATAGTGGGCATCAGTTTGTACTCCTTCGTTTTAGACGCTGCACTTCTCCGCAGAAGTTGAACGTCTGGATGGTTAGATAGTTATTCCAGGATTTTCTCTTCTACAAAGCCTGAACGATCAGACAAAAGCTGCCAGGAACGGCTCAAAGCAGGCACGCCTGCGGACACCTGCGTGATTAAATAGGAGTATCCAGGCCAGGCCGCCCAGGCCAGGTCGCGCGGCGAGGCTACCGGTTCGCAGTCGGGATGGCTGTGAAACACCCCGATGACGTCTAGCCCCTGGCTAATAGCCGTCATTTCCGCCTGCAGCATGTCGGCGCTGCTGATTAAGAAGCTAATGCGCTTCTCTGCTGCCTGTGGCCAGGTGTTTGGCGTGGGGAAAATGGCTTCGACAACATTCTGGTTGTCGCCAGCCCGTCCCAGCAGCAGCCCGCACCCTTCAAACGGGTAAGTGGCAGCGGCGTGGGATTTAATGGCGTTGTGGATGTCCGGCGTGAGTTTGAGCATGGTTCTACGCCTCTTTCCAGAAGCGGTCGCTGAGATACTTAAAGCCGTTATCTGGCAGGATGGTGACCACAACGCCGTGGTCAAGCTGGCGGGCAACTTCCAACGCGCCCACCACGGCGGCGGCGGACGAAATGCCCACAAACAAGCCTTCCAGGCGGGCCAGGTCGCGGGCCATCTGGTAAGCGCGTTCGGTGCGCACGCTGGCGTCAACGTCGGCGACTTGCGGGTCGTAGATGCCTGGCCGGATAGCTGTGGGCATATGTTTTAGCCCTTCCAGGCCATGAAAGGGACTATCCGGCTGCAGGGATATACATTGAATTTGAGGATTCAATTGTCTTAAGCGGCGGGTTGTGCCCGTGAAGGTGCCGCTGGTTCCCAGAGTGGCCACAAAGTGGGTGATTTCGCCGCCGGTCTGTTCCCAGATTTCATTGCCTGTGGTGAAATAGTGGGCCTGCCAGTTGGCCGGGTTATCGTATTGGTTGGCGTAGTAGGTTTGGGTATCACCGGCGGTAGCCAGGCGGCGGGCTTCGATAATGGCCCCATCTGACCCTTCCAATGGGTTGGTGAAGATCAGGTCTGCGCCGTAGGCGCGTAAGATGGCGATACGTTCGGGGCTGGCATTGGCCGGCAGGGTGAGCTTGACGCGGTAGCCGCGGGCAGCCCCCAGCATGGCATAGGCGATGCCCATATTGCCAGAGGTGGAGTCTAGCAGCGTCATGCCAGGGCGCAGGTCGCCGTTTTCCTCGGCAGTACGGATAATGTTCAGGGCCGGACGATCTTTGATGGAGCCGCTAGGATTGAACCATTCCGCTTTGGCATAGAGGGCTACGGCAGGGGAGAGGCCTTCATGCGGGGCAATGCGCTGCAGTCGCAGCAGCGGCGTATTACCTACCTGATCTTCCAGGCTATTTTTGGGGGGATGCAGTTGGCGGGGAACAACAGGTTTAGTCAATGTTCCAGGGAGCATTTTGCACGGTATTCCTCTTGTGTGGTCAGCGACAACAGGCAGCAAAAACGGTGGCAGTAACCGATCAACGACTTGAAGGAAGTCGCGAGGGTAGCAGCCACCGTTCGTCTTGTTGTCGCTTAATTAAGGGAATGCCGGCAATGCAACCCCAGTGGGTTACCGGCCGGATGAAGACGAAGGTAGCATGCTCCCTCGCTTCATACACCTGCAGTAGCACATAGAATAAACCTCAAAAACTTGATAAAAAAGCCTATTGTGCAGGATAATAGCATGGATAAGACAAATGTCAAGATGGGTGTGGCGGCGATTCTGGTTTCTGGCTGCCGTTAACGTCCAATTCACCGGTTTCCGTAAAAGAGCCGTGAAAAATACCTTGAGAGAGTGCCTGCCTCGTGTTAACTTCATTAGCAAGGTTTTGTTAATCGGCGACTTAATCCCAATGGTATACAAAAGATTGACATGGCGCGTGGCCACGTCGGGTAAAAAGAGTACCAAAGCCTTAACCGGGCGTGTCCAAGTCAATTCTGGTTTGAGACTTTTGTAGTCTGTATTTTCATAGGACGGAGCGCGTGATCGCTGCCTCGGTGTTGGTGCGAGAGGTGTCTTCAATGATAAAAACAGGTGTTGTGAAATGGTTTAGTCGTCTTAAAGGGTATGGCTTTATTCAGCCAGACGATGGCGGCGCCGAAGTTTTCGTGCATTACTCGGCGATCGAAGGGGACGGCTACCGCAATCTTTATGAGGGTGACAAAGTTACCTTTGAAGTCGTGGATCAGGGTAAGGGGCCACAGGCTCGCCACGTTCAGGCACAACGGGTTCCAGCCTGATGTCTTGTCA
>CAZDSN010000138.1:0-8462 GCA_964507675.1 uncultured Ardenticatenaceae bacterium
CTGGCGCTTCAGCGTAACTGTCACCTTCTGTTCCGTCAGAGGCGACGGAGACGCGGTTGGTTTGCCCCGTCTGCCGGTCATGCACGAAGATGTCGGCTTTGCCATTGGTATCGCCACTGACCAGGTTGCTCGATTCAGACTCAAACGCCACGTACCGCCCATCGGCGGAAATGGCGGAGAGCCAGGAGGGGCCGTTGCCTTCCGTGCCATCGGAGGCAACGGAAACGCGGCTGAGCTGGCCTGTTTGCCGGTCATGCACAAAGATGTCGGCTTTGCCGTTGGTGTCGCCGCCGACCAGATTGCCGGCATAAGAGTAAAACGCCACATACCGCCCATCGGCGGAGACGACGGGAACGCCAGAGCCGTCATCCCCTTGCGCGCCATCGGAGGCGACGGAAACGCGGGTGGTAACGCCGTTGAACCACAAAACGCCGCCCCACAGGCCGCGCGCGCCAGAACCGTCGGTGCAGTACCGGAGGCCCTGCACCTGGTTAGCGGCGGCGTTGTATTTGCCCAGAGAAAGGGCGCCGCAGTTGGCGCCGCTGTTGTAGTAGATGACATACAGGTCGTAAAAAGTTTCCAGACCCCATACGCCTGTATCCCCGTTGTTGTCCACAAACGTGGCGTCGTCCGCCAGCGTGTAGAAACCAGAGCCGCTGCTGCCGTTGTCCATAGCATATTGAAAGTAAAGGGTGGTGAGAACGAGGTTGGGCGCGGGTTCGTCCGCCTGCGCAGGCGGCGGAGCGGCGTATAAGACAACGGCCACCGCGAGTGACAGGAAGGTGAGTAATAGTCTGAACGGCTTCATGAGGTTGCTCCTTTTTGGTTGCTGATGCCGGCAGACCCGTAGGATTGCCGGCATCTATTATTATTTTGGTGGTGACCGGTTGAAGGTTGTCGCGGGGAACGGCAGGGTGTCTTCAATCAGACAGGATATAGGCGGCGGCGAGGGCGCGGCGCCCCCAGAAACGCCATCTCCAGGCTTTCGTTCCGCCTAGACGCTGCTGCGGAATTCCCTGTGGCTGCCATGTTTTTTGCTACGGTGGAGAATGCTCCCAACAAGCGCCCACCACGAATATAAAGTGGCTTTTACTATCAGTATGTTTGCCCGTGTGGATAGTGTACGCCAGAAAAGGGGCCTATTATAGTGACAGTTGTCACCTGTGTGTCAGGCTTTGCAAGACTGTCCGATGGTGTGTGAGGTATACTATGAAGAAGGAAGAGGGAAGAGGGAAGAAGGAAGAGGTTGTTTTGTGAAACGGAATCGGTTGCGGGTGTTGCAGAATCAGGTGGAGCGATTGGAACAGCGGGGGCAGGGACTGCGCCGGTTGAGTTACCGCTATTCCTGGCTACGGCTGGTAGAATTTTTGGCGGGCGCGCTGGCTGCGGGCGTCCTTTATGAACGGGCTGGCCTGGCCTGGGGTGGGGGCGCGCTGCTGCTGACGCTGCTGGCCTTTGCCCTGCTGGTGCGCCAGCACCGCCGCATTGACCACCACATCACCCAATACACCCTGTGGCAGCAGATCAAACGCGCCCACATCGCCCGCGCCATGCTTGATTGGGAACAGATTCCCCCGGCCGTCTTCAGCCAGCCTGATTTCGGCCATCCGTTTGAACCGGACCTGGACCTGGTTGGCCCCGTTTCTTTGCACCGTCTGCTGGACACCTGTGCTTCCCAGGGGGGCAGTCACCGGCTGCGCGATTGGTTGGCCACGCCTATTCCCGACCGTGACCTGATTGCACAGCGGCAGCAGCAGGTAGCGGAGTTGACGGGGCAGACGTTGTTCCGCGACCGGCTGGCGCTGCAAGCGCAGTTGGCTGTGCGCCGCCCGGTGTTGTCGCTGCGCGGCGTAGACCAGCGGACGGCTCAACCAGGCGAGAAGTGGCGCGCCGATGAACTGCTGGCCTGGCTGGAGCGGCAGCAGCCGTCGCCCGCGTTGCGCCGCTGGCTGCGCCTCAGCGGCGGCCTGGCGGCGGTCAATGTCGCCCTGTTTCTATTGAATTGGCTGGGAGCCATGCCTCCCTGGTGGCAGGTGACGCTGGTCATTTATTTTGGCCTGATCATGCTGCAATCGCGGACTACGGGGGCATCGTTTCAGGATGCGTCGCTGCTGCATGATGCCTTGCAGCAGTTGATTCAGGTGTTTCGTCATCTGGAGCGGTTTTCTTACCGGGCGACGCCGCAGTTGCAGCCGGTGGTCGCCCCGTTTCGGGCAGCGTCGCAGCGCCCTTCCCACTTTTTGCAGCAGATCCGGCGGGTGGTGATGGCTACGGGCGCCGGCAAAAACCCGGCCCTCTGGCTCGTCTTAAATGCGCTCTTTCCCTGGGACCTCTATTTCACCTACCGCTTGCAGCAGCAGCAGCAGGCGCTGCGGCGGCAGCTTCCCGTCTGGCTTGATGCCTGGTTTCAGGTGGAGGCGCTCAGCGCCCTGGCGAATTTTGCGTATCTCAACCCGGATTACGCCTTTCCCACCCTTCTGGCGGATGCGGACGAGGCTGCCGCGCCTGTTTTCACGGCAGTGGGATTGGGACATCCGCTGCTGCCGCAGGCGGAGAAGGTGGAGAACGATTTGACGCTGCCGCGTCTGGGCGATGTAGTTATCATTACAGGCTCCAATATGGCCGGCAAAAGCACGTTTTTGCGCACGGTAGGCACCAATCTGGCGCTGGCTTATGCCGGCAGTCCCGTCAACGCCGCCACGCTGCGCACCCGCCTTTGCCGCCTGTATACCTGCATCCGCGTCAGCGATTCCGTCACCGATGGCATTTCCACCTTTTACGCCGAGGTGCAGCGGCTAAAAGGGCTGTTGGCCGAACTGGAGCGCCCGCACCCGTTCCCTTTGTTCAGCCTGATTGATGAAATTTTCCGCGGCACCAACAACCGCGAGCGTCTGTTGGGCAGCCGGGCGTACATTCGGGCGCTGGTGGGGCAGCGCGGCGTGTGCCTCATCTCCACCCATGATCTGGAACTGGTGCAACTGGCGGAGGAAATGCCGGCAGTCCGCAACTACCACTTCCGCGACGACATCCACGACGGGCGCATGGTGTTTGACTACCGCCTCTACTCCGGCCCCTGCCCCACCACCAACGCCCTCAAAATCATGCGGCTGGCTGGCCTGCCCACGCCGCCCATCCCCGATCCTGACCTATGAAAAAGACGCCCTTTGTTCCCCCTGGCGGCCCGCCGCGCGTCGCCCCGCCCAGTCCCGAAATCTACGCCGCCATGGGCGAAGCCAATATCTTCTGTATGCTGGCCGACTTTTATGAAGAACTGGCCCGCTCCCCGCTGCGCCCCATGTTTCCCGCCGACATGGAAGCCGCCTCCCGCAGATCAGCCGCCTTCTTTGTCGGGCTGTTGGGCGGCCCGCCGCTCTACCAGCAGCAGTACGGCTCTCCCATGCTGCGGGCGCGCCATCTCCCTTTTCCCATTGACGAAGCCGCCCGCCAGACCTGGCTGGCCTGTTTCGAGCGTGTCCTGGAACAGGCGCCAGCGCGCTACAACTTCCCCGAGCAGCACCTGGAAGGCTTCTACATCTTCCTGCGCGACTTCTCCGGCTGGATGGTGAACACCACCACCTGACGCCCTGCCGCCATCGTCGCTATCGTTGTCGCTATCGCTATCGTTGTCGTAATCGAATTTCGGGCATGGTTCAAAACTTATCCAAACACCTTTACAAATTCAGTGTCATTCCGAGATCCGCCGGGGAATCCCTACGCGGTAAGTTAAGAGGGATTCCTCGCCGAAGGGCCTGCCCCTTCAACAGGTTCAGAGCTTGCCCTGAACCTGCTGAAGGGGCAAGCTCTGAGCTTGTCGAAGGGGCTGGGAATGACAAGTGGACGGGAATAATTTGTAAAGATGCTTTCGTCAAAGTTGTGACTCGGCCAGGCAGTAGGTAGGAACGCTCACCAAAGACCGGTGGGGCCTGGTGTCCACCGAGAGATCAGACTGAGTATTTCTCCGTGGGCCACCGTTTCTCTGTTTCCCGGTATTAAAACAAAGGACTCGCATGGCGAAAAAAGCTTCCGGCACGATCTACCCACTCTCCGCCCTCAGAGCGATGGCGCTGCATACCCAGTTCCTCACGATGCCCAATGAGGCGTCGCCTGCCCCCACCCCCGGCACAATGGTCAATCTGGTGACGGCGCTCGGCTACGTGCAGATTGATACGCTGAACGTGGTCAACCGCGCTCATTACGTCACTCTGTGGACGCGCCTCGGATCGTATAACCTCGACGACTTCGACAGGCTGATCTATACTGCCGGTCAACGCCGGCTTTACGAGGGTTGGGGCCATGCCGCCAGCATCATCCCGCTGGAACATTATCGCTATCACAGGTGGCGGACGGATCAGAAGTACAGCTACAACCCCGGCTATCACCAGTGGCTAAACAAAGACGGCAACCGCGAGTTGGTCGCTCAAGCGCTGGCACGCATTCAATCCGAGGGCCGGCTGCGCGTGGGGGATTTTAAGTATGACGGCCCCCAGCGCGGCATCTGGTATGACTGGAAGCCCCCAAAGATGGCATTGGAGGCGCTGTTTGCCTGGGGCGATTTGATGGTGGCGGATCGCCTGAACTTTCAGCGCGTGTACGACGTGAAGGAACGGGTGTTGCCGGAGTGGGTTGATACCACGCCTGTCCCTGCCGGGGAAGCGCGCCGCTTCTGTCTGGAGCAGGCGGCGAAGGCGCTCGGTGTGTTCGATCTGCGTCATCTTACCTTGTACGCTTACATGAGGGCTACGCCTGCCAGATCAGAGGTGACGGCGCTGGTGAAGGACGGCACTCTGGTCGAGATTCGGGGCGAGTCGGTGAAGGGCGTCAAAAAGTGGATGGTGCATTGCGATAACCTGCCGCTGCTTCAGCGTGCCGCCGATGGCGAGATCAGCGCCCGGCGCACCACCTTTCTCGCTCCCTTCGATTCGCTGTTCTGGGCCTGGGATCGCGATCAAGTGTTGTGGGGCTTCAAACAGCTACTGGAATGCTACAAGCCCGCCGAGGATCGTGTCTACGGCTACTACTGCTTCCCGATCCTACACAAGAATCGGTTGGTGGGCCGTTTCGACCCAAAGCTGGAGCGCAAATCGGGCGTACTCCATCTGAGCGCCCTCTACCTTGAGCCGGGCGTCGAGCCGGATGATGAGCTTGTCGCCGGGGTCGCCACTGCCATGCGCGACTTCCTCTCATGGCATGGCGCGAAGAGTCTCAAGATTGAGAAGAGCGATCCGGCGGCGTTCGGCGAAAAACTGAAGAGCGCCCTGTAGAAATAGTGTTCCCCTAAAGCGCCTTGTCTGCTCGCCATTATCCGCTGGCATAGGCCGAATTTTGAAATGAGTTCTAGCCAATTCCGTGATTCACGGAGACTCGCCAGATGCATTCAAAGCAAGACATGGCTTCCCCCCAACATTTGTTGGAGCCGGCCCGCTTCGCTGACGCTTGCGGGTGGCTCAACGCAGCGTTGGGCGTCATGAGCCAGAGATAGGGTTATGAATAACGATGAAGACTCAATACTACGCAGCCGCTACTCTTGATGGGTTCATTGCCACTACCGATCACTCGCTGGAGTGGTTGTTCCAGTTTGGTGAGGTTGAAGCGACCAGTTATCCCTCTTTCATTGCCGAAGTAGGTGCTATGGCCATGGGCTCATCCACGTACTCATGGATTTTAAGAAATCTGGTGAAACACGAGTCTGGAACGCCACAGCCGTGGCCGTATCATCAGCCCACGTGGGTCTTTTCCTCTCGTGATCAGCCATCTGTTCCCGGCGCAGACATTCGCTTTGTTCATGGGGATGTGCGTCCAGTCCATCAGCAGATGGTTACTGCTGCTGCCGGCAAGAACATATGGATTGTTGGGGGCGGCGAACTGGTGGGACAGTTCTACGACCATGGCTTGTTAGATGAGCTGATTGTCCAGGTAACATCGGTGCTGCTTCAGACCGGCTTGCCGCTGCTACCCCGCAGGATCATCAATCCCCCGCTGCGGCTTCTTTCTGCCACTACTTTTGGCGAATCCTTTGCCGAGCTCCGCTATGCTGTGCCGCAAAGGAAGGTTGAGGAGTGACGCCCAACAATCACTCTGTACCAGCCTATAAATTCATTCATAGGCAATGGCGGCCAAACCCTTTGTGTCAATATAGAGAGGGACACTCGAAGCCTTGAATTTAGTGTAGAATGCAAGGGCGAGAGGGAAACAAAATGACACAAAAACAAACAAGCAACGCCCATCTGAATGGAACTGCGAAGATGCAGCGGCCAGACCCGGAAGTCGTCCCCAAAGCGCAGCGGCGCAGTTTTACCGCCAGCTACAAAAGCTGGGTTCTGGAAGAAGCGGATAAATGTCGAGAGACTCCTGATCGAATCGGCGCTTTATTACGCCGAGAAGGTCTTTACTCTTCCCATTTAACCACCTGGCAGCGGCAGCGTGAAGCGGGGGAGTTAGCTGGCCTGGCAACTGCCCAACAGCTACCACGCCCCCCACACTCGCCGCGGGTGGGGCCGCCAGAAACGCCTCAATCGTCAGTTAACCCTGACGCGCCACCGGGACGCCTTGTGTACACAAAGGGACACGGGCAACGTCATGGCGGTAGGAGAGGCGGCGGCGACCCGCCAGCGGCGGTATTACCCTGGAGGCGCACAAGCGGCGCGCGCTTACAATTTTGTGCACCCCTTTGAAGGGTTGACTGATGTAGGTCTTTGGTTAATCAACGCTGGCGGGGTATACTACCGGGGCAAGGCGCTTACACACAGCGCGCCATACCTCTGGCAGCTGCATCGTTACATTGACTTATGAAAACCAATAACTGGATTCTGCGAGGGCGACCTGATCCGCAGGCGCGGTTGCGTTTGTTTTGTTTACCCTATGCGGGTGGGGGGGCCTCGATTTTTCGAGATTGGCCGCGGGCGCTGCCGGCATTTGTGGAAGTCTGTCCGGTGCAGTTGCCAGGGCGGGAAAATCGCTTTGGCGAAAAACCCTATGCGGCGTTTGATACGCTGCTGCCGGCATTAACCGCCGCCATTTTGCCTTACCTGGACAAGCCTTATGCTATCTTTGGGCACAGCATGGGCGGCTTGCTGGGGTTTGAATTGATCCGCGCCTTGCGCGATCAGGGGGAGTCGCCGCCAGTTTATTTCTTTGTGTCCGCCTATCGCGCGCCGCATATTCCAGAGCGAGACGACCCCATTCATGAACTGCCGGATGAGCAGTTCATAGCGGAGTTGGCGCGGATGAAGGGGACGCCCGCCGCGGTGTTAGAAAACGAGGAACTGCTGCAAATCGTAACGCCTACGCTGCGGGCGGATTTGCGCGTGTGCTATGTGTATGTGTATGCCGACAAAGCGCCGCTGAGTTGTCCGGTAGCCGCTTTTGCCGGCATTCAGGATGAAAAAGTGCCGCCGGCAGACATGGAAGCATGGCGGCGGCACGTCGCTAACCAGTTCAGTCTGCACGTTTTTCCCGGCGACCACTTCTTTTTGCACCCTTACCGCTGGCTGTTGCTGCAAACCATCAGCGATCGCCTGTCCGCCATCCTGTAGCCAGCGCGCCCCTACGGCACGACAATCTGGCGGGCCACCAACGTCACATCGCCCAGGACAAAGGGCGTGGGCATAGTCATATATTCTGGCGGGCGTACCGGCTGCGCCACGCCGGGCAGCTCAGGCCAGCTATAAGATTGGTCGGCGACGTGCACAACCATGTCTGGCGCAGCGGGGAGTTGCACAGATAATTCCACCCCCTCTGCCGGCGCGGCGTGATAAATCAGCCGCCACCAGTCGGCGTTAATGTAGCGGCTGTCCAGATCGGCGACCGGTTCGCCGTTGACGCTGGCTGCCGCCAGTTCGCCGCCGCCCGTAGCCAGGGTGATGCGCAACACGGGCGCGCCGCGCGGGGAAACAATGCGCAGGCGCAAATCGCGCACGCCATTCGTCACCTGGTTTTGCAGTACGGTGATTTCTGGCCCGGGGATGTTAGCGGCAGGGGCGGCCTTTTGCAGTGGCTGGTAGATGGGGAAGCCAGGGAAGATGTTTTCCAGGGGGGCGCGGCTGCCGTCGCTCAGGTAGGCGGCTGTCCAGCCGTCGGCGCGCGGCGCCTGCGTACTCCAGACCGCCTGACCTGTATCCGCGTCCAGGGCATAGATCAGGTTATCTGGTTGGGGACGTTGGGCGTCAGACCCGCTGGTGACCGAGCCGGTGACCAGGAGAATGCCGGCAGCCAGCAACCCACCGGCGGGCAGCAGCCGGCGGTTTAACCCGGCAACCCAGCGCATTTGCGGCAGCAGCAGCCCCAGCAGCGCCAGCACAAAGAAAGCCATGCCGCCGGCATAACGCACGCCGAGGGCGACGGAAATGAGCCAGGCAGTGGGCATGAGGATAAGAATGGCAGGCAGCGACAGCAGGGTAAGCACAACGGCGTCCCGCGCACCGGCTACTGCCCCCGCAGATACCTTTTCTGCCGCGCGCGCCAGC
>CAZDSN010000139.1:0-8382 GCA_964507675.1 uncultured Ardenticatenaceae bacterium
CTCCGTCACGTAACGACCGCCCTGAATCTCTGCCTGTACCACCTGATATTGGCGATTAAACGTCACCACCGTTGTCATCCGTCGGAAACAGCGGCTGTCTACAATTGTCTTGTTCCATACGTAGCCGCTTTCTGCTGGCAGCAAATCATACTGCTTATCTGCCCGTACACGCACAACTGCGCCGCAGTGATCACAGCGGGCGTATAGATAAATGCCCTGGGGATCAGCCGGCGGCGCAGCCCTTTTGTCGCTGCCGCCCAAAAGCCGTTTCCAAAAACCCATCGCCACCTCGCTCGCCTGAACAGCCAGACTGAAGAAGATATGCCAGTATAGTCGCCTGCGCCTCCTTTTGCCAAATCCACTCCAGAACTACAGCCTGACGCGCAGGATCGGGTATAATCTTGTCCACACCAACGTTTTACTGACAGTAACAACGCGCACTCAGGCCAGCGTCTCACTAAACCACAGGCAGCGACTCACCTATTCTGCCTTCTATCTTCTTACTTCTACCGTCTTGCTTATGAACCTGACGCAGCAGTTTCTCCTTCTCGCTATCATCCCCATCGCCTTCCTGGCTCTGATCTGGTATGGCCGGCGGATACCCGCACGCACGCGCCGCCTGACACAGACGTGGTCGCTCACCTTGATGATGATGGCGGTCTGGGCCAGCGGCCTGCTCAGTTACTTTGGCGGAACCGACCTGTCGCTAACCGCCGCCTTTACCTGGCGCGGACTGGGAACTTATGCCCTGGCGCTGTTAGGATTGGGGCTGCTGCTGGCGACGCTGTTTTTCCTGGAAATGCCGCTGCGCAGCCACTGGTGGGCGCTGCTGTCGGGTGGCCTGCTCTGGCTGGGCGCGGTGGCTTTAGACCCGGCCATCTGGGCTTACCGGCTGCCCACGATCTTTTTTCGCTGGGGGCGCGGCGGCGTGTATTGGCGACATTTCGACATCTGGGCAGGCGTGTGGGTGCTGAGCGGGCTGCTGCCCGCCATTTTCGCCTGGAGCTTTAGCCTGCGCCTGGCGCGCCGTCTACCCCAATCTCAATTTCGCAACCAGCTTACTTACTGGTTTCTGGCTCTCTCTCTTTTCCTGGCAGGGATGGCGTTGGGCTTTACCCGCGTGCCCGGGCAGTTAGGCTGGCCCCAATTAGGCGCATTGATTTGCCTGTTGGCCGCTGTGCTGGGAACGCTCAGCCTGGCCGGCGCCCCCCTGCCCGATATTCGCCTCAGCGGTCGCCAGGCCGTCGCGCTGCTGGCCGATGCAGGCGTCGTCTTTCTCATCGCCCTGCTGGGCATCTGGTTTGTCAGCCAACAAACCAGCAACCTGGGAATATTGGCGTCAGCCAGTAATCAACTGCTGGCCGCCGCCCTGTTTACGGTTCTACTCCTCCTCAGCTTGCGGCTGGCACAGCAAATGCAGCGGCGCTGGTCTAGAACCGTCCCAGGCAGCATGATCCAACACCATCTGCCGGACAGCGATCCCAGCGGCGCGCTGTTTGATCCCGAAACGTCAGGTCGCTGGCTGCTGGTCAGGGTGCAAACTGTACTGCACACCGAGGACCCGTGGTTATTCACCACAGAAGATGGGCCTGGCGGCCGCCTGCTGCTGCGCCCGCTGGCTACGCTAAACCAGCAACCGATTCCTACTTTGTCTCTGGAAAGCAGCAACCCGTTCGCCCAGCAACTGCGGCAGCAGGCCGCGCCCATTGTGCAATATGACGTGGATACAGTGAGCGCGTTTGCCCAAATGCAGCCGGAAGAGCGCCAGGCGCTGCGCCAACTCCAACGCCATCTGTACATGCCGCTCCATGCCGGCACGCGCCTGGTCGGATTGCTGGCCCTGACCGCCAAAAACAGCCGCCGCCCCTACGACCGTTTCGACTACCTGAGCCTGCAAACCATTGCCAGCCAGGCTGCGCCGCTGCTGCAACAGTCCCTGTCCCAGGCCAGCCTCTATCGCGCAGCCAGCTACGCCTTCGAGCAACACCAGACTGCCGCTCACACAAACCGCTACCAGGCGCAGTTACAGGTGCTCTACGGCCAGTTCCTTGATCTGATCCAGCCGGAATCGCTGCGACAACCTCTGCTTACATTGGACGAACACTTGCTGCACCTGCAGCAGCAGTTCCCCGAGGCCAACCTGGCGCCTCTGCAACAATCCAGCAGCCATTTGCGCCAGACGGTAGACGGCATTATGGGGGCCAAAATCCGCCTGGAGCAGCAAACTGATTTCGATTTTGTCCCCGTGCAACTGGACCGTGTGCTGCGCGATGCTCTGGGCAGCCTGGCGGCGATGGCTGAAGGCCGGCGCGTACAAATCGAGACCATGATTGCCGCGCCGCTGCCGGCCATCCACGGGGACCGCCAGCGTTTGCAGGAAGCCATGCGCCACCTGCTGCACAATGCCATCAAGTTCAATCGCATTGGCGGGCAGGTTACCGTGATTTGCCGCATTGAAGGCAGCGAGATCGCCACCCACATCAGCGACACAGGCGTGGGCATCCCGGCAGACAGGTTGGATGACATCTGGATTGGATTTAAGCGCACCCCTGCGCAAAAAACAACCAGCGGTAACGGGTTACGCCTCGGCCTGCCCCTGGCTCGCTTCATCGTCCTCAGCCACGGCGGGCGCATCACCGCCGCCAGCGAATACGGCAGCGGCAGCACCTTCTCCCTCTATTTGCCCATCGCCCTGTAAAAACAGCCGCTGTTATTCATTACCAACATTCCCGCCATTTTTACTCCCCGCTTTCTGTTGCCTGTTTTTAGTCCTGTTCTCTGTTTCTGGTAACGTCGCCCTTAATCGTGGTGGGTGTCAGCCCCGCCGCAGGCCGGGCTGACACCCGCTTTTATGGGCAATTGGGGGCGTATATGCGCCTCCAATTACCCATTGCCGCTTTTTTTGGCCCTTTTGATTACGCAGTATGTGGTCAAAAGCGTCACCACCGTCTGCGATGGCTTTACCCCGTTTCTTTACGATTCCTGGAAACCACAATAAACTAATAGTTGATGCGATTTGCTACACCGCTTGCCCTGCTTTTGCTGCTTACCCTGCCCTACTTCTTCTGGTTAGGCAGCCCCCGCGCCGGCGCCCGCCGCGGCTGGCGCGAACCTGCCAGCCTGAGTATGCGCATCTTGATTATCACTTTGCTAACGCTGTCTCTGGCGGGAGCGCAAACCGTGCGCGCTGCCGATGAGTTGGCCGTCGTTTTCCTGGTAGATGCCTCTGACTCCATCTCGCCAGGGCAGCGGACTGAAGCGGAAACATTCATCCGCCAGGCTATCGAGAGCATGAAGCCCAATGATCAGGCTGCCGTGGTTGTCTTCGGGGCGAACGCCTTAGTTGAACGGCCTATGAGCGGGTTGGCAGAGCTGGCCCCTATCACATCTGTGCCGCAAAGCCTGCATACGGATATAGACGAGGCGATCCGGCTGGGGTTGGCTTTGTTTCCGGCAGGCAGCGCGCGCCGCCTGGTCATTTTGAGTGATGGCGCGGCTACTGGCGGCGACGCCGTAGCCGCCGCCAGGGTAGCGGCCACGACGGGGGTGCAAATTGATGTGGTTCCCCTGACGCGCCCGCCGAATGTGACAGAGGTGATGGTCACGGATGTGAATGCGCCAACGCAGGTGATTGAGGGAGAATCTTTTCGCCTGACGGTGACGGTGGAGAGTACGGAGAATATGCCGGCATCTCTGCGCATCCTGGCCGGCGGCAGCATCATTTCCGAAGAACCTGTGCAGCTTCGCCGCGGCGTCAATAACTACACCGTCCGCCTGCAAGCGACCGCCCAGGAATTTGCCCGCTATACGGCGCAGGTCATACCTGCCCAAGACACTTACTACCAGAACAACCAGTTGGCGGCCTTTACCGAAATCATTGGCCCGCCGCGCATTCTGCTGGTTGCCGCGGCTGATGGGCAGGATGATGCCGGCGGCCAGGAAGCCGGCGGCGATCCCATCCTGGATGAATCGCCCCCCCTGCGGCTGGCTCTGGAAGCTGCCGGCTTGCTGGTAGACCGCACAACCCCCGCCGGGCTGCCGGCCAGCCTGGCCGAACTGAGCAGCTACGCCAGCGTCATCCTGGTAAACATCAACGCCAAAGACCTGTCGCCGCGCAAGATGGAAGCGCTGCAAACCTACGTGCGCGATTTGGGCGGCGGGCTGGTGAGCGTTGGCGGTCCCACCAGCTACGGCATGGGCGGTTATTTTCGTACGCCATTAGAAGAGACCCTGCCCATAGACATGCAAATTAAGGACCAGGAGCGATTCCCCTCGGTCAGCATGGTTATTGTCATTGACCGGTCGGGCAGCATGGGTGCGCCAGAAGGGGGCGCCACCAAAATCCAACTGGCCGCGGAAGGGGCAGCGCGGGTGGTGCAGTTGCTCAACGATTTCGACGAGATCACCGTTATCCCCACCGACACCCAACCAGACAACCCCATCGGCCCCCTGTCTGCAGCAGATAAGGACAACATCATCGCCCGCATCCGCCAGATTGGCGCGGGCGGCGGCGGTATTTACGTGCGCACCGGGTTGGAAGCCGCTGCCCAGGCGCTGGCCAGCAGCTCCAACCAGGTCAAACACATTATTGTGCTGGCAGATGGGGCTGATTCAGAGGAAAAAGAGGGCGTACCCGAACTGCTGGACGCTTTAACAGCAGAAGGGGTCACTATCTCCTTCGTCAGTATCGGCAATGGGCCAGACGTTCCCTGGCTGCAGCAAATGGCGGAGCGAGGCAACGGGCGCTTCCATTTCACCGATCGGGCTGCCAACCTGCCCCAAATCTTTACCCAGGAAACGACCGCCATCCAGCGCAGTTATCTCATTGAGGAACGCTTCTTCCCCACCCTGGCCGCCCGCAGCCCCATCCTGCAAGGCATTACAGCCGTACCGCCGCTGTATGGCTATGTCGGAACCAGCGCCAAAGGTACAGCCCAGGTCATTCTGGAAACCCACATGGGTGACCCGCTGTTGGCAAGCTGGCAGTATGGGTTGGGGCGGGCAGTCGCCTGGACCTCCGACGCCACCGGACGATGGGCGGCGGATTGGGTGCAGTGGAGCGGCTTCCCCACTTTTTGGGCGCAAGCAGTGCGCTGGACCATTAGCCAGGATCGGGACAACAGCGTGGAAACAGTGGTCTCGCTGCAAGATGAGACAGCCAGGCTGTTGGTGGATGCCCGCCAGGGCAGCGGCGCTTTTCTAAACAATCTGGTCATGACGGCCAACGTGGTCTCCCCTGCCGGCGAAACGGAAACGGTAACGCTGTCGCAAACAGCGCCGGGTCGCTATGAAGGGGCGTTTGTACCTGGCGAGGATGGCGCCTATTTTATTCGGGTGGCAGGCGCCAGTGGGGATGAAGAGACCGTCGTGGGGCAAACCTCCGGCTGGGTGCTGGGTTATTCACCCGAATACCGCCAGGTAGAAGCCAATCCGGGCCTGCTCAACGAGGCGGCCCGCCTGACCGGGGGTCAGGATGTGAGCGGCGATCCCCTGGCTGTCTTTAACCACAATCTGCCCAGCAGCCTGGCAGTGCGCCCCATCTGGCCCTGGCTGCTGCTGGCGGCAGTGGTTTTACTCCCGTTTGACATTGCCGTGCGCCGCCTGGTCATTACGCGGCGTGACCTGGCCCGTGCCTGGGCGGCTACGTTAGGCCGCTATGGGCGACGCACTGCCGCGCCGGCGCGCACGGAGCAGGTGGCTCGCCTGTTTCAGGCAAAAGAGCGGGCGGGCACACAGACCCTGCCATCCGAAGACACGCCGCCCGCTGCTGCGCCGCCGCCTGTGCTGCGCCAGGATGCCGCTGCCACCCAGCGGGTCGCTGGGCAGCAGGCCACTGGGCAATGGACCACCGACCAACAACCCGAAACGCCGCCTGCGGTCGCTGGCAGCGGCTCCCTGGCCGCTCGTCTGTTGGAAAAGAAGCGCAAGCAAGAAGAGGAAAAAGACCAGGAGGGCGGTTAAGGGAGCGGCAGAGGAATGGCGAGGGAGTCACGGCCGTCTGGGAGCAGCAGGCGCGGGCCGGCGGGCGGCTCATAGACACCCAATACTAAACGGTCAACGGTTATCCCGGTCACATCCAGACGATGATGGAACAAGAGCAAGTCCCCCGTCTGCCAGTAGGCGGCGGGCGCTTCCAGACCATCCTCTTGCGCCGCCTGTGCCCCATCTGCCGTCAGCGCGTGCAGAAACAGGCGGCGCGGCGCGGTGGTGGGAGCCAATACCTGCCAATAAGTCAACAGTTCCAGGCCGCCGGGGGATGCCGGCAGCCAATCATAACCCAGTAGGCGCAGTTGGCCGCCAAATTCAGCCGTGACCGGCTGCTGCGGCTGGATAGTAGGCGGCGTTGGCAATTGATATAGGGTAAAAGAGCCTTGTACCTGCGGCGGCGCTCCCCAGGCTTGCAGTTGGGCCGCCAGAGCAGCATCCAGAGGCAGCACAGTGGGGTGAACGATGCGGATGGGCTGCCCCGTTTCGGAAGATGGCACAATTAATGTCCGGATGGGATGAAAATAGACCAGCCGCACATCTCGCCGCCGCATGGAAAGCTGCATCGTGGGCGGATCCATGGTGTCCGGCGACCAACCGCCGACAGCCACCGGCCCGCTGGCAACCGCTGCATCTATCGCTTTGCCCGCATCCGTTAAAGCCTGCTGCCACACAAACTGCACCTCTGCCTGCGCCGGCCATGTCGCAAAGAGCGCCTCTGCGCTGCGATCTATATGCAATAGAATCAATAAAACCCATAGGCTATTGATTAACATTTTAAGCCTGTTTTTTGCCAAAACTGTGGATAACTGGGGAAGAACTGTGGATAACTGGGAAGAACTGTGCATAAGCAGCGCGGGGAAAATAACGACAACGGGCAAACTATTGCATATACGTATGAAACTGGGCGCATCTATTGTGACTATGCTGGGAACAGCGCCCACCAATAGCCACAGAAGCACAAAGGCATAGCGGTTATCGCGCCAACGCCAGAAAGCAAGGGCCAGACCCAGGTAAAAGAGGATGGCGGTCAGGGGATCGAAGACCGGCATGCCGGCAACATTCTGCCGCCACAGGGGGTCGCCGCTGAAGCCAAACATGCCTAAAAAGCGAAGGGTATTAGCCAATACGGGACGCCAATCGCCCGCTTGCAGCGCCCGCAGCGGGGCGTCAATTTCGCTAATGCGGAATTCGGCGCTGGGCATACGCAGCAGAAACAAGACCAGGGGCAGCGATGTCACGGCCATCAACCCCCAAAAGAGGAGTATCTGCCGCCAGCGCCTTTTAAGCTGCGGGCGGTGCGCCAGCAGCAGATAGAGCAGGTAGAGGGCGTAAAACAAAGGCACGGCGCGGGCGGCCATGTAGGTG
This sequence comes from uncultured Ardenticatenaceae bacterium, assembly GCA_964507675.1. Classification (GTDB taxonomy): domain Bacteria; phylum Chloroflexota; class Anaerolineae; order Promineifilales; family Promineifilaceae; genus JAGVTM01. The sequence goes on from CAZDSN010000139.1 coordinate 7,354, forward strand.
TAGAGGCTGAGTCCGGCGAGAATGCCGGCAATCGCCCACCACCGCCAACGCCCTTCCTGCCAGGCCCGCCACCAGAAATAGGCAGACAATCCAGAAACGACAGGCAGGGTGTTTACCCGCAAGCCCTGGCGGTTGAAGAAGATGGGCCAGAACAACACCGCCAGCAGGGCGGCAGCCATCAGCGCTGGATACAGGCCAAAGAGGCGGCGCAGCAGAATGAAAGTGACACAGATGAGGAGAATACCGGCAAACATGGCCGGCAGCCGCAGCGCCAGGGCATGATCCCCCAACAGGGCTACCGACCCCGCCTGTAAGTAATGAAAGCCCGCCTCGTGCCCATATGCTTCCGTGAAGTAAACGGCGTGCTGCCCGGCAAAAATCCGCTGAACAATCAACCAGTTTGCCACCTCGTCATGGGACAAACCGGGCGGGGAAATCTGGGAACCGCCCAAACGCAGCGCCGCGCCCCCCAACAAAATCAACAGCAGCGCCAACCGCCGCCAGGAAATGGAGCGCAGTCCGAATCGTTCAGCCATGCCGTACCTCAGTGGGGATCAAGAAAGTTTGGGAGTCAGGGTTCATTGTGCCTTTGCCTGTCTGGTCAAGCCTGGTGGATCATACGAGTTAAGGGGCATCAGGTCAACGCTCAGATAGCCAATATACCCAGACAGCGTCCGATGGTATAAAATGCGCCCGGAGTAAACGGTAAAAATGCCGGCAGCGGCGGGCAAAAAAAGTGATATGACCATGTGGATTGAGATACGTGAATGTGAAAATACGGATTGCCTCTTTCGCTACCCGGTATTAGAACCAGAACGACCGGCAACAATCTGCCCCCGCTGCCGGCAGGCGACCCGTCTGGTAAGCGAACGGTATCTGCGCCAGGAAGCCCGCCCCAACGCCGCCAGTCACGCCGGACCAGTGGTAGCGGCACTGCTGGACAATATCCGCAGTGTGTTCAACGTGGGCTCCATGTTCCGCATTGCTGACGGCAGCGGTATTTCCCATCTCCATTTGGGCGGCATCACG
>CAZDSN010000140.1:0-8380 GCA_964507675.1 uncultured Ardenticatenaceae bacterium
TTACCAACAGCGAGCGGGAAACGCTTTTCTGGCTGCAGCTGTTACTGACAGTGAGCATGACCGTGTGAATGCCTTCTTCCGTCATGGGATATTCCAGGCGGCGGTCGTTGATGCCGGCACGTTCCCCATCCACCCACCATTCATAGTGGAACGGAGGCGTACCCCCATATGCGTTGGCTTCCAGCATCGCTGTGCTGCCCGGTACCAGCGGCGTATCGGGTACAAACGGCATCCGAATGTTGGTCAGCGGCTGGCAGGCGGAGATATCCATGACTACCGTCTCCGTGAGAGCGCTAATGCCGTTGTCTGCCGTTACTGTTACCACTTTTGACCCGGACACATTCCAGGTGAACGTGGCGAAATCGCGCGCGCCATTTGTGTGCGCCTGGTCTGCCTGACCGGAAGCCTGCCAGGTATACTGAATGGGTTGGGTGGCGTTAATTGGACTCACGTCGGCTTGAAGCTGGTAGGTAGAGCCTGTCGTGCCCGTACGCGGGGCAAGCAGGGTCAAGCTATCTAAGACAAACCCAGGCTGGCTCTCAATCACGTTGACCATAAAGGTTTCAACGGCGCTGCCATACTGGTTGCTGACGGTGACCGTTATCGTTTTGACGCCAGGGCTGTTCCAGCCAAAACTGACAGTATTTTGCAGCTCATCTGATTGGATCACGCTAGCCAGATCGGTCGCTTCCCATTCATAGGTCAACGGTTCGGTTAATGTGGTCGTAATCGGAGTGGTGGTAGCCGTAAAAACATAAGTCGTGCTGATGGCGACCGTATTGGCTCCGCTGATAGTGACCTCAGCCGGCGGCGTTTCTAGAAAAGCACGGTAGATACGCAGACCATAATAATAGTTAGCCGTGCCCAGAAAGAAGCCATAGGGAGTCTCTGCCATGTTCCGCCCGCCTGAATCAAAAGCCCCCAGATTAAGGTCGGGGCGCGGTGGGTCTGGGTCTTCCACCAGGGCCGAAAACCCATCTGTGGTTACGGGCGCGAAATTGACCCCATCCGGCGACCGCCACAGATCGAAACCCATGGCTTCCAGCACATCAGGCGGAATATCTGGCTCATCTTTGCCGGCAATGCTGCCATCAAACGTCGTGATGTACAAATAATCGTCGTGGACCAACATGCGCCAGACGTGCCCATTGTTAGGATTGTCAAAGCCCGCGCCATAGCCACTCAAAGGATATTTGGGCGGCGCGTCATCGGGCAATACCAGCCGCGGTTCACCGGCAATTAAATCCCAACTGTCGTCGGGATTGATGCGGAACACTTCTGCCGCGGCATTCAGGCTGGGGATAAGGCCAACAAGGATACCATTGCCACCTACGTACAGCCGCCCCTGAAACTCCTCAAGGCTCAATACTTCCACATTGGGCTTGTCTGAGGGGGAGTTGCCTCCGTCTTCCATAACGTAGCCAAAATCATAGGGTAGCGGGCCGCCGTCAGTGTACATTTTGATGACGGCAAAGCCACTGTTGGGCTCGCGCACGCCCATGTACAGGGCGCCGTTATAAGAGGCCACGTGGCTGAACTTCATGTCAACAGGGCTGATCTTGCGCCAGGCATAGTTGCCCTGGGCGGGATCCGCCGATTCAAAGATGGCGCCGCTGCCCTTGCTGCTGCCGGCCTGGACATACAGCCGCGCCACGCCGTCTGTGCCTACGTGCACCGTGGGATTACGCAGACTGGTCTTTTGGATTTCGGCCAGGGGGGTACCTGGTTCTGCCGGCACGGGTTCAAAATTAACGCCATCCACCGAGCGCAAAATGCGCGGGGGGACGCGATAACCCAAATAGGCCGGGCCGACGGCTGTCACGTACAGCGCTTCTGTGCCATCCGGTTCCGTGAAGACGGCCATACCACGATAGCCGATGTCACGAGCCACGTCAGTGGGGCTGATTTCCACCGTGACCGTGACAGGGTTAGAAATACTGCCACCCAGTTGGGTAAATTCCGTAAAAACTTCATTAGGGGATTGAAAAACGCGCTCCCAGGTGTCGGTTTGCGGGTGCCAGCGCCATATTTCGGCCCGCATATCCAGCAGCAGCGGGTCTTCGGGGCAAATGACGTCAGGATCGTCGCCAGGGTAGGGGATGATGCCGAAAGAGTTGCGGGCTTGTGACAGGACTTCGCCACAGCGCCAGTTGTGGTTGGTTCCGACGTATAAATAGCCATTCCACCATTGCATGGACCAGGCCCAGCCGTTGGCGCGATCGCCAAAGCCTTGCGCTGCCGCCGGCGTAAAGTCATCCGTCGTCAAGGGACGGCCAGCCAGGGCCAGCCCCGTAAACGCAAACATCAAACCAACCGCAAACACAACCAGGGCAATGGCCCCTAATCTGTGCGTTTTACGTGTTATTTGTTGATTCATACTACCTCCCTTAAAAGGGTAGTTTGAGATAGCGAGTAAAAGCATAAGCGTTGAACGCAGGAGAGTTATCTTGCTCTTACATCAGGAAACTGCTGTTCTGATCGTTATTTTGCCTCAGAACCTGCCATTTGCCCGCTATTCTGAGAAATTTATTATAAACCCTTTCACAGAATTTTGTACTGGAGTTTAGTCATATGAACGTTTCATTCACATGCCCCGGCAGATTATTGGAAGATTCAGGCATACAGGGTGGTCGTTATTACCACTGCCAGAGCCACTATAACCGTGGTGGTGAGAGGGCTGTGTGGCGGCCATCGTAGGCTGGTCATGACAACCTGTGGGCAGGTTGCCATGACCAGCCATCTCGTGACGCTTAATACCCTGGGCGTATGGGATTAGCCAGGTTTCCCTACTGAGGCTGCCTGCGCCTGATTGGGATCTGCCCCAGGCGGTATGGGCAGGGTAAGCATCGTTGGCTTGGCTGCCGCCTGAACTTTGCCGGCGCTGCCTGACAGGTAGCCGTGCGCAGCGGCGGCGTTAGGGGTTGCGCTGCTGCCAGCCATGAAGGGCAGGAAGATGCTGTAACTGGCCTCAATGTGGATGGTGACGGACTGGCTTACTGACCCGGCTTCGTTGCTAACGGTGAGCCAGATCGTTTTCATCCCCGCGCTGTTCCAGTTAAAACTGACGGCATCTGATAAACCGGTGACGTGCACCACATCTGTTTGCCCGGTGGCCGACCACTCGTAAGTGAGTGGCGTGGTGGTGTTGGCGGGCGATACCTGGGCGGTGAAGGTGTAGTTTGTATCTACCAGACCATGCTCTGGCCCGGACAGGCTGACTGAAGCAGGTGCGATGACCACACTGCTGACGTCAATGGAGAGCGTGTCGCTGACGCTGGCCGCCGCATTGGCGGCGGTGACGACAATGGTCTTCACCCCAGGCGTATTCCAGGTGAAGGAAACAGCATCGCTCAAATCGCCGTTGTTCACAATTGGGGTCTGTCCCGTCGCTTCCCAGGTGTAGGTGAGCGGTGTAGTAGTGGATACGGGTTCGACAGTGACCGTGAACTGGTAAGGGGTGTTAACTGTACCGCTGGCTGGCCCGTTAATGCTGGCCGCACTGGGCGGCGTTACCGGCAGGCTCACGTAGATGGTGAACACGTCACTAACGCTGCCGCTGCTGTTGCCGGCAGTCACCATGATAGTTTTGCTGCCGGAACTGGCCCAACTCCAGGTTATGGCGTCGCTCAGGTCACCGCTGTGCACCGTAACCGGCTGACCCGTCGCCTCCCAGGTGTAGGTCAGGGGAGTGGTCGTGTCTGGCGGAGTGACGTTGGCTGTGAAGGTGTGTGGTGTGTTGACCAGACCGCTGGTTGGGCCGCTAATGACGACGCTGGTTGGCGGCGTGACCGTGCCGGCGATCTCCATGGTGACGCTGGCGCTGTAGCTGTCCAGCCCATTGCTGGCTGTAACCGTGACTGTTTTGCTGCCACCGTCACTCCAGTTAAATGTCACGTCATCGCTGAGGTCACCGCGGTGCACTACCGGCGTCTGCCCGGTGGCTTCCCAGGTGTAGTCAACAGGCGTCGTGGCGTTGGCCGGCAGAACGGCTGCCGTGAACGTGTAATCCTGGCCGATAACGCCACTGGCTGGCCCGTCCAGGCTGACGCTGGTGATAGGCCGGATTACTTCAATGGTCGTAGACGTCTGGATGTCTTGCGCACCATTGTTGACGGTCACAGCGATGGCTTTGGCGCCGGTGGACGTGAAGGCATAGCTAAACGTGTCGGTCAGCCCGCCCACGTGAATAACCTCATCAAACAGGTCAGGCGTCCACCAGGTGTAGGTCACTGGCGTGGTGGCGGTCAGCGGCTGGACGGCGGCGATAAAGTCATAGGTGATGTTCAGTGGCAACACAGCAGGCCAGTTGGCGCTCACGCCGGTGACGGGGGATATGACGTTAATGTTCAGGCTGTCGCTGACTGTGCCAAAGGCATTTGTAGCCGTCACACTGATTTCGTATATACCTCCATCCGGCCAGGCGAAGGTGACCACGTCGTTGCCGCCGCTGTCCTGTTCACGCACTGTCTGATCGTTCACCTGCCAGGTGTAATGCACTGGTTGTGAGGCGGTTAACGGCGTTACAGCGGCTACAAACTGGTAGGTGGTGTTAATCAGCCCCTGCGTGGGACCGCTGAGCAGCAGTGCGGTGGGCGCTGTGCCTGGTTCATCATTGATAATGTTGATAGTGGCGCTGTCGTTGGCGCTGCCGCCGACATTGGTTGCCATAGCGGAAACGGACTGGCTGCCGGCGCTGCTCCAGGTGAAGCCCGCCATGTCGATCACGCCGTTTGTCTGCACCAGTTGAGCAGGCGAGCCGCTGCTTTGCCAGGTGTAAGTCAAGGGGACGGTCACTTCGGGTGGCTCACTGGTGGCTGTGAAGAAATGGGTCGTGTTGATGACGCCAATGGCTTCGCCGCTGACGGTTACCGTCAATGGAGGAGTATGAATGTCAATCGTAAAGAAGGCAACGGTACTGCCCCAGGCATTTTCCGCCTTGACGGCAATGGGCTGCAGGCCGCTTTCAGGCCAGCTCAGGGTTAGCGTGTCGCTGCTGCCGCCGACCTGTTGCACTTCGTCATTGTCTACCGTGCGCCAAATATACGTCACGGGGGTGGAGACGTTGCTGTTAGCAACGGCAGTGAAGTTGTAGTTGGTGTCAATGCTGCCCTGGGTAGGTCCGGTGAGGTCAAGGGTTGTTGGCGCTCGCCCTACATTGACGCTGAAGTTTGTACTGATTGCCCCGACGCCGTTGCTGACAGAGACGGACACAGTCTTCAGCCCAGGAGTGTTCCAGGTGAAAGAGACAGTATCGTTAACGCCATTGGAATGGATGACGCTGCCCTGATTGGTAGCTGTCCAGGTGTATTGCAGCGGTTGGGTGCTGTTAATGGGCGTGACGCCGGCAGTGAAGCTGGTCGCTACGCCCACAATGGCGCGCTCTTCACCGGTGATGACGACGGATGCCGGACCTGTATTGGGCGCGGCAGCCTGGATATTGACAGTCATGGATTCGGCGGCGCTGCCGTGCTGGTTGCTGAGGGTGACGTTGATGGTTTTTGTGCCGGCATTTACCCAACTAAACTCCATCGCGCTTTCCCGCTCGCCCGATACCGTTACCGGCGGGTAGCCCGTGGCTTCCCACGTATATGTCAGCGGCACGGTCAACGTAATCGGTTCAGCGGCTGCCGTAAAGGTATACGTCGTGTTAACCGCTCCCGTAGTTGGCCCAGACAAAGCCGCCGTCAGCGGCTCCGCTGTGAGGACGTCCTGGATGTAATGGAAGACGTTGCTACCCTGATACATTTCGTTGTGGTTGTAGTCAGCCACAAAGAAGGGCAGGGCATAAGGCAAATAAGTGCTTTCCACCGTAACCACGCCATCATTGTCGTAACCCAAAAGCTGCAAGATGAAGCCGCCGATCTCTGTGATCCCGCCTGATCCCTGCCAGCCTGTCCCGCCGGCGGAGTAATAGCTAATTTGATCATTTACGGATTGTTCGTCTGCGTACAGACGGTACACTTCCATGTTGTTAACGCGCAAGGTGCGCAGCCCTTCATCTTTGCCGAAGAAGTCCAGCAGATCACCCAGGCCGGGGATATCGCTGGCGCTCCACACCAGATCAGCCAGGATTTCCCCTTGGTGCGGGCTGCTCAAGGTAAACACATTGTTCACCATGTTGGCCGCGCCGCTGAAGACGATGGCCGTCTGCGAATCCACGCCCCCTTTGGAATGGGCCACAATGCTAACCTGGTCCACATTGTAATGGGCGGTGATGTATTCAAGCTGCTGTTTGAGTACGTCCCCGGCATCAAAGACGGAGATAACCGGGCGGCGCAAGACTTCGCAGTTGGCGGCGTCGCCCGTCAGGTTATCGGTGACAAAGGCGGTGCGATAGCCGGCGCTGTAAGCCAGGTCATACATGTCGTTGAAGCCGGAACCGAAGTTGAAAAACCACCAATCAATGGCCAGTCCGCCATAGCCATGCACAAAGACGAGCACAGGCGCGTCTGCTCCCCCTGGTGGTACTGCGCCATAGAAGATGTTGGCTTCAGCGCAATCTTGGGGAATGGGGACGGGAACTGGCGTGGGCGCTGCCAGGGCGACCTGAGGCTGCCACAAGAAGTAAGCAGCCGCCAGCAGCGGAATAAAAAGTAAAAGGACCTGGCGCTTACGCGTAAATCTCGCTTTCATATGGTTCCTCTTTTGCCTGGGCCAGCCGCTGTTGAATCAGGCGGACCCGTTGGCGGGTTAACTGATATGGCAGGATGAGAAACGCGGCAGCCGCATACAGGAGAGCTGGAACAAGGCTAAAAATAATGCCGATGCGCGTGGCTGTTTCGGCAGTTTGGAAGGTCTGACCAGGCACGAGGCCAGCAAAAACGTCTAACAGAACGCCAGAGACGAGGACGGCCAGGCCAGCGGCCTGTTGTTGGAAGAAGGAATCAATACCAAAATAAGCGCCTTCACGGTTTTTGCCCGTTTGCAGTTTATCTTCATCAACGATGTCGGCTATCATGGATGCCGGCAAAAACCAAAACGCCCCGGCAAAGAAACCAACCAGCACATACAACCCTAACAACGGGCGCACGTTGCCAGTGCCAAACAAATGCCCCTGACCCATCAGGAAGAAGGCTGAACCAGTTAAGACACTGGTGATCAGCGTAGTGACAAAATAAAGACGGTGCTTTTCCAGCCGGGGGGATACCCGCAACCAGAACAATACGCCCAGAATACCGCCCACGAAGAATGCTGCCTGGAACAGGCTGATGGCCGAGCTTTCGCCGATCTCCATGTAGTACGTTAGAAAATGCACGACTATTGTGGTGGTAACAGCACTGGCCAGAAAATACAGCGCAGCCGAGAGTGTGAGCAAAAGAAAGGAACGATGGCGGATCGAAATTTTTAAGTTTTCGATAAAACTTAATTCTTCTTCTTTGGCTCTGTGCTGGCTGGTGGGCAGGCGATAACGCTCTCGCAGGGTACCGAAGGTCGCTACCAGGCCCGTGATAGCCATGATGATGCCAAAGCTAATAGCCATGGTCAGGTAGCCATCCCGGTTAAACTTAGGGTCTATGCCTGAACCATCATTGGGGAAGAAGAGAGGAAGTGTGGAAAAGGCGAGCCCTGTTCCCAAAAGAGCGAGGAAAGAACGTGTGCCGGAAATCGAAGTTCGTTCTTGATAATCCTGAGCCAGTTCTGCCCCTAATGCCTGGTACGGCACAATGAACAGCGAGTTGGACGTGCGCAGGAAGAAGTTGCTGCCGATAAGCCAGAAAAAGAGTCCCAGGTTACCCAGGCCGTCCGGTGGATTGAATATGGCGAAAAATGAAACACCCATGCCGATGGCCCCAACCAGCATAAAGCTATGACGGCGACCCAAGCTAAATTTAGCCTTGTCGGAAAGGTGACCAATGGAAGGATCAATCAAAGCATCCCAAAACAGACTGATGGTTGTTGCCAGCCCCGCCAGCGTGCCCGGCAGTCCCATAACTGAAGTGTAAAAGAAGAGGAGAAAGGCGCCAAAGGCAAAGGTCTTGACCGAGTTGCTGATTTGCCCAATCCCGTAAATGATCTTGCCAGGCAAAGAAAGCGGCGGGTAGGCGGCTGTGGAGGAACTCATCTTATCTCCTGTGGTAGCGCCGGCAACTGCCGGCAGCCTGAATGTCGCCTGGCAAGGTGGGGCGCGTCTAAATAACGAATCTGCATAAAACTATCATGCCCGCCAAAGGACGTAGCCCCTGCCGTGTTGTAGGGGGATATGACATCCGTCTACAACCAGCCATTTTCCTGGCCCCTCCCGCAATGCGCCAGGTCTAATTCTGCCCGTCAGTGAAGCTTGGTGTGGCCAACGAAAAACGGACATCCTTAATCTTACCCTGTTCGTTGAAACGAAATAGCCCCCTGCCTCGCACTTTGTTAATGCGCCACTTGCGCAGTC
>CAZDSN010000141.1:0-8314 GCA_964507675.1 uncultured Ardenticatenaceae bacterium
CTCAACTGCGCCAGCCAGTTTTGCCGCGCCGCCTCCAATCTGGACGGCCATTCCTCCCCGGTGAGCGAGTGGGACAAAGCATGTTGTCCCACTCCCATCTGCAACAGTGCATCTACCTGCGCGTCAGAAATGTACAGGCCACGAAACTCATCATGGGGGTCCAGCCCGCCAGCCCGCGCTCTGGCAACGCCCCACTGTACCCGCAGGTCAACATAAGCCATAGCAGCGAGAAGCTGCTCATGCGCTTCCCCTATCAGGAAAGGGGTATCTGATCCAGATGCCTTTATGGGGAGGGGAAACAATGTCTCCATTGGCTCGTCTTCCCTCTGCTCAGCCAACTGCAGCTAAACGACCATCTAATGCTAACAGAGCCGCATCAGCCTGCATCGCTGCCAGCACGTTGCCCACGTGCGTCCACAAATCCAACTGTCCGCCAAAACATGCCTGGCTAAAATCGGCCGTAACCGCAGCTACATGCTCGCGATCCACGCCAGCGGCAAAGCGGCGGTCCTTCCATTTTTTTTGCAGCGAACTCAGGTTTACCTCGCGCACGTCCCTGGATGGTCGCACCAGGGTGGCAGCAATAATCAGTCCCGTAATTTCATCGCAGGCCAACAGGGCAAAATCAACAGGTTTTTCCCGCGCGATGCCCGTGCCTTCGGTGTAATGGGAAAGGATAGTACGGATTGTATCTTCGTCCACGCCGCGCGCATGCAGGGTTTCTGCCCCTTTGATGGGGTGTTCATTCAAGTTGGGATGAATCTCCCAGTCGAAATCATGCAGCAAGCCGACAGTTTCCCAATAATTGGGATCGTGGCCCAGGCGAACCGCATACCATTTCAGACTCGCGGCCACAGCCAGCATATGCCGGCGCAACCCCTCATCCTGCACGAACTCACATACCAGACCCCACGCTTCGTCACGATTCATTTTGGCCGTTTTCAGCTTTGTGGGCACCGCAGTCACACCCCCCGTTCTCATGGCGGGAGCAGCCGGCGTCTGCCTTTTGCTGCAGCGCTTCTAACTCATCCAGTGGCTCCAATTCATGGCGAGCGACATCAACCCATTCACCACTCTCTATCTCCACCCGCACCATCTCCTTAAGAGGCAGCACATCTTTAACAACGCCGTCTCCATGCGGCGTGCGCACGCGCTTTCCCTTTTTAGGCAGTTGTTTCTTGGCTTCGACGTACTGCTCATATTCATACACCAGGCAGCAGCGCAGCCGGCCACACATACCCGTAATTTCTTGTGGGCTCAGAGAAATGCCTTGCGCTTTAGCCATGCGAATAGAAACAGGGCTAAAATCCGTGAGGAAAGTCGAACAGCAGCGCGGCTGGCCACATGCACCGTAGCCGCCCAACATCTTGGCTACGTCCCGCGGACCCACGACCTGCATTTCCACACGGGTATGCAGGTGCCGCCCCAGCAGTGACCGCAGCGAAGCTATGTCTAGATTTTTGTCTTCAGTGGTGTAATAGTAGGTAATCCAGGAGCCATCAAAGCTGTAACTGGCTTTGATAAACTTCGTTTCTTTGATACCCAGTTCGTGCGCCTTTTCGCGACACGTGATCAGGGCGTCCAATTCACGCGACTCCCACACCTGCTGCAACACCAGGTCTCGGGGCGTGGCTTTACGCTCAATATCACGCAGGGCGCGCCGCCGGTTGACTTGTTCAGCAGGGACAAAGGTGATGACCTGGCCCAGTTGGCGACCACGCCTGGTTTCCACCAGGACGTAATCTCCAGGTCGTACCTCTTGCATCTGTTCCTGGGTCAAGCCAAAGTGGTAGAGCTTGCCCAACTTTTGAAATCGGATGCCTACAACATCCGTTACGTCTGAAATGGGTGTTAAGGTTGTCATGAATTCTCCGCCACCGGCAGCAGCCTGCCGCAGCGGCAGGCGTCATCAGGCGTTACCAGTTCGCCCGAGCCAGATAGATCAACCACTGCGCCAGTTTACAGTTCAGGCAGACAAAGGGCGCCAGTGGGGTATGTTAAGAAATAATGGACGGTAGTGTAAGCGATTTTGGTTAAAGTGCAAAAAGCGCCCTACGCACACGATCTACCACTCGATTTCTGCCCACATGGCCGGGTGGTCTGATTCCGTGGTAATCAGGTAGCGAGCGTCGCCCACCTGTATGTCAGAGGAAACGAAGATGTGATCAATGCGCTCCGCAGCATCTATAACTTCTCCATCGCTGCCGGCAGTCTCCTCAACGCCATCTGGCCACACGGCCAACCAGGCATCGGCAAGCTGCGCTGTGGTCAACTGATACTGTTCGCTGTCAGGGCGGAAATTGAAGTCGCCCATGGCAATGACGTTGGGCAGCACATCAACACGCTGCAAGAAAGCCTGCTGCTGCACAAGGGGGCCGCCGTTACCCAGGTGAGTGACAAAAATGTTGAACGTCTGGCCATCCACCGCCATTTCCGCCTGAATGGCCGCCGTTTGCTCCCCCACGCTGTACATATAAAAGGTTTGGGGATTTTGCAGCGGGTAACGGGAAAGGAGCGCAACACCAAATGTGCCCGTCACAACGGGCGGGCCATAATAAGCGTACATGTCCAGTTGATCGGCCAGATAACGCACGATGTCGTCATTGCTGCCGGCAATCCGGTTTGTGTCCGACTCCTGTAAGCCAATAATGTCCGCATCCGCCTGGCGCATCAGTTCCAGTTGGCCCGCCACATTTTTGCGCCCGTCCTCGCTGTAACCTTGCTGAATGTTGAAGGTCAATACCCGTAGGTTGGTTTGGGCCGGCGGGGAATCCGGGCGGGCGGCTGTGACCGCCACGCCCAAAATAGTCATCACGCCTAAAACGGGGATCGCGCCCGCCATCCAGCGGGGCAGCGACAGCTGCGCCGCCACGTCATCCAGCGCGTAAGCGGTGGGGGCCAGGGACAGCAACGGCAAAACGACACCCAAACCCGCCAGCAAAAATACCAACCAGAACTTGTCGCGGAAAAATGGGCCGACAACGGGGATGTAATCGTAAACAGTGGTGAATACTTGAGCCAACACCAAAATGAGCAAAACCAACGATCCGAGGCCAAAGCCGCCGCCTAACGCCCGCATGGTGGGCTGCCGCGCCGTCAGGTCGCGCAGAAAGAAGCAGAGGTCCAACAAGAGAACGGGGAACAGCAGCAGCAAGAGGAGCAACGGCAGATATGCCCAGACGCCCACAGCGGATGGCTGCAAGGGATAAGCGCCGGCTGTGCCTGGAAAGCGAATTTGGTGCGCCAGGATGGTTCCCACCAAAGCCAGCACAAACAGCCCATTGGCAACCAGGACGCGTGGCGGCGTCAGGTAAGCCAACCAGTCGGAGCGCAACAAAAGCAGGGCGACAAAAGCAGATAGGGAAACAACGATGACCGTAACGACAAAGGGATAGCTGGCTCCAGTCCAACGGGCAATGACGTTGGGGGCGCTGAAGGCAAAGTAAACGAGGGTAAATACGCTGTAAAGGCCAACGCTCAGGACAATGGTGCGGGCAGTAGAGAGGGGAGGGGGAGATGCCGGCATTTTCACACCCTGGCGACTGCTACGGAGACGGGCTGGCGGCTCTTCTGGCGCGGCCAACCCCATAAGCATAATGCCTGCTAAGATAGCCAGGGCAAACCCGACTGCCTGCGCCCCCCCCATCATAGTCAGATCAAGCCCAGACCCCCAGGCGCGAAACAGGATCAGCAGCGTCAGCGCCAGGGTGAATGCCAGGCCAAGCGTCAGGCTGTTGGTCTGGCGTTCAGATTGTCCATGCTGCCAGAGAAGTGCCGGCAGCAGCACCAGAAAACACCCCACGCCAATCCCCGACAAAATCATTTTGGGTCCGCCGTCCAAAACCACTTCAAAGACGCGGCACACCAACATCACCTCACCCACAATCACCAAAGGCCATCCATGCAGCCCGCCCGGCAGCGCCAACAGCGCCAGCGGCGCAAACAACAGCACTACGCTGACCAGTTCAATGGGGACGCTCGTTTGCAACAAGCCCAACGAATAAATGGAGCCAACAAAGTCCACCAAAAGCTGCATGAAAAAGAGGAACAAAATGGTGAACAAAATCAGTTCGGAGTAGGTTCGGTTCTGGTTACGCATAACAAAGCCCTCGCGCGACAGGAATCTGGGTTAAGTTCATGGGGAATGTAATGCAGTTTGCGGTGGATGTCAAAGAAATGTTTGCGTTCGATTGGAACTTAAATTATAGTCATAGCCATGAAAATGGCTATCTTGGAGGTGAAGCAATGAGTACATCTTATTCTATAGCTGAAGCCCGCAACCAGTTTGCTGCCCTTATCCGCGAAGTTGAAGAAGGGAATGACCCTGTGCAAGTCACGCGGCGCGGTGAGCCAGTAGCCGTAATTCTCTCCCGCGATAAATATGAGCAACTATTGGCCCATCAGCCCAAACGCAATTTCTGGCAGGCTTATCAGGCATGGCGTCAGGAGTGGCAAGTTGACACGTGGAAAGATGAACCTGACCTTTTCGCCGGCGTGCGCGACCGATCACCGGGGCGGGAGGTTGCGTTGTGGGAATAGTTTACCTGGCTGATACCAACGTTGTCTCTGAGATGATGCGACCACGACCCCATTCAGGTGTGTCTACTCATTGGCAGCTAAAGAGCGCCCAAATCGCTCTCGCTGCTGTAACCTGGCACGAACTGCTAACGGGTACATTTCGTCTACCTGTTTCCAGGCGACGCACCGCCTTTGAAAGCTTCTTGTACGACCAGTTAGCTTTGACTATACCGATCTTACCCTATGACCAAATCGCTGCCGCATGGCACGCCCAGGAGCGCGCCCGTCTGATGCCGGCAGGACAATACCCTTCATTCCCAGACGGACAAATCGCGGCTATTGCCGTTACCAACAATCTCATTTTGGTCACCCGCAACATGACTGACTTTGTTGATTTTGCCGACCTGCGTCTGGAAAATTGGTTTCAGGAAACGGGCTAACCCTTTCTAAGGTTGCCGGTTGCGTTATCCAATCAATTGGATCGGAATGAAATCGGACTGGTTGGCCAGGGTCAGGACGCTGATGCGGGCGGCGACTTGTTGGCTGATTTGCACCAATGCCAGAGCGGCGGGGGAGTCGGGATAGGCTGCTACGACGGGTTCGCCGCTGTCGCCGCCGACGCGCACGTTCATGTCCAGGGGGATGCTGCCCAAGTAGGGCAGGTTGTACTCATCAGCCAGTTTTTTGCCGGCGCCCGTGCCAAAAAACTCGCCGCTCATATTCTCCACCACGCCAATGATGGGCACATCCAGCTTCTCAAACATTTTGTAGCTGCGCAGCGCGTCCGCCGCGGCCACGGCCATGGGCTGCGTCACGATCAAAGCGCCAGAAACGGGCAGCACCTGCGCCAGCGTCAATTGCGCGTCCCCGGTGCCCGGCGGCAGGTCTACTACCAGGTAGTCCAGTTCTCCCCACTCCACGTCGGTGAGGAGCTGGCTGATGGCGCTGTGCAGCATAGGGCCGCGCCAGATTAACGGTTGATCGGGCTTGACGAGGAAGGCCATGGAAATGAATTTGACGCCGAATTTTTCTGCCGGCATCATCTTGCGATTACGCGGCGGCGGCATTTGATCCACCCCCATCATCATGGGTACGTTTGGTCCCAAAATATCCGCATCCAGCAGCCCTACGCGCGCGCCGTTTTGGGCCAGGGCCACCGCCAGATTCACCGATACGGTAGACTTCCCTACCCCGCCTTTGCCGCTGGTGACGGCAATCGTGTTGCGGAACTGCTGCCCAATTTGCTGCCCGATGCGACGGTCACGCGGTACGTTGGCATCCCACTTAATGCTCACCTTCCCTACCCCCGGCACACTAGCCAGAGCCGCGCGGGCATCCCCTTCCATCTTACCGCGCAAAGGACAGGCAGGCGTCGTTAGCATAATGGTAAAGGTCACATCGTCCCCGTCAATCTCCAGATTACGAATCATATTCAGGGAGACCAGGTCCCTATGTAGTTCCGGTTCGATGACAGTGGACAACGCCGCCATCACGGCCTCTTCGCTTACCTGGTTCTTCTTACGAAACATTTTTACCTCCAGTGCTGCGACCAGTCACACCAGCCAGTTTTATAAAACACATGAGGGTGACAGACAGGCCACCCTCATGTTGCAAACAGAGCAAACGCCCCCAATTCTTAGCGTTCAGCCTTTTTCTTTTCTTTGGCTGCTTTCTCCGCGTCGCGTAGCTCAGCTTCCATTCGCGCCCGTTCGGGGGCAATGGACTGCCAGTAGCTAAGCGGCTTGCTCAAACGTTCCTTGTCATGAATGTGGGCATAGGTGCGATCGTAACTGGCCAGTTCATAATCGTGGTCCATTTTAATGGCGTCGAACGGGCAGTACTCCGCACAAAAGCCGCAGTTCATACAAATGTCAATGTCAATGTAAAATTCTTCTGGTTCTGGCTTGGGGCGGCCATTGGGCAGCGTGCCACGCTTAATCCAGATACATTGTGGCGGGCACACTTTGGCGCATATGCCACACGACGTGCACCAATCATGTCCCCACTGCTGCCCCGGCGCCGGATCATCAGATACCAGAAAGGGAATGAAGCGGAAACGTTCGGGGACAGGCAATTTTTCTTCTGGGTAATTAACCGTAATCGCCCCAGTCGTCTTGAGACTCTGCCGCACCTTCAGCGCCGCGTCATTGTAGTAACGCCCGCCTTTGAAATACCAGGCCAGATCGTCACGATAGGTATTGACGAAATGCTTGATGGTCACCGCCATTCCCTTGAAAATTCCCGATCCGTACATACACACTCCTTAAAAGGCAGAAGGATGAGGGCAGAACGTTGAACGAAGGCTCTGCTCAATGATTTCTGCCTTCCGCCTTCTGATTTCTGCCTTTGTGATTTATCTGTCTACTTCACCCAGTACAATGTCAATGCTGCCCAAAATTGTGACCACGTCAGCCACTTTATGGTTCAAGCACATGGGACCTAAGGCCGTCAGGTTAATGAAAGATGGGGCGCGAATGTGATACCGAACTGGATAACTGCCCTTCGGCTTAGCGGTGACATAATACCCCAGTTCACCTGTGGGGTTTTCCACCCGCCCATAGGCATCGCCCCCTTTGGGCACGCGAATGGCGTACTGCGGCTTGCCATCAAATATGGGGCCGCCCTCAGTGGCTTGCAGGTGGGGCATGACCTGGCGCAGAATCCGCAGGCTCTGTTCTATTTCATCCAGGCGAATCAACAGCCGATCATACACGTCGCCATTGTAACGCACGGCCACATCCCAATCGAGCTTATCGTAATAGGAATATGGTTCAGCGCGGCGCACATCATAGGGCACGCCGCTGGCGCGCAGCAGCGGCCCGGCGCAGCTCATGGCAATTGCATCTTCGGGCGAAAGATACCCCACACCGATGCTGCGGGCGCGCACAATTTCGTTGCCTTCCACCAGCGTGCGCCACTCAGCGATGGCGCGCGGCAGGCGATCGTCAATCAACTCTTGCAAGAAGGACATCGTTGGCTCATCCCGCACCATTTTGGGCAGGTCAAACGCCAAACCGCCAAAGCGCATATAGTTGCACATCATGCGCGAGCCAGCCGTGGCTTCAAAAAAGTCGAGAATGAGTTCTCGTTCAATGTAAAAGTAGAGCATGGGCGTTTGCAGCGCGCCCAGGTCGTTGAGTAAGAAACCCAACGCCCACAGGTGGTTGGCAATACGGGTAAGCTCCACCATCAAAATACGAATCCATTCGGCGCGCTCAGGTACATTTGAGCCTAGCAGCTTTTCCACAGCCAGCACGTAGCCATGATTATTTCCCATCGAGGAAAGATAATCCAGGCGATCGGTGTACGGGATGTTCTGTATCCAGGTGTTGCGCTCCCCGATTTTTTCGTGGTTGCGGTGCAGATAGCCCATCACAGGCTTGAGGTCAACGATGGTTTCGCCATCCAGCGTCACCACCATGCGGAACACCCCATGCGTGGAAGGGTGCTGCGGCCCCAGGTTGACCATGACTGTGTCCGTCTTCATATAGGAGTCACGGCTAATGGTCAGGCCGGCATATATCTCGGCGTCGGTATCAATGGAAAGGCCATCGGGGTTCCATCCGGCCGGGTATTTGACATTTTTACCATAGGGATTCAGCTCTTCAATGCGATAAACGTCGCCGCCAGGCCAGCGAGAGCCAAAAGGCTTGTTATCTTCCTCATAGAAGGCTTCTTTCCAATCTTTGCGCAGCGGATGCCCGGCAAAGCCATCCCACATGAGAATCCGTTTCAGATAAGGATGGCCGTCGAACTGGATGCCCAGCAAGTCCCAGGCTTCTCGTTCCTGGAAATC
>CAZDSN010000142.1:0-8306 GCA_964507675.1 uncultured Ardenticatenaceae bacterium
AGTAGCCGAACTGGTGCAAATAATCCTGAAAGATTGGGGTGATGAACTGGAAGCAGGGGCAGCTCTTACTGTGCTGCCAGGACACATACGCTTTCGCCACCTTCCTTTGCTTGTTGAGAAACGTTAAACTAGAGGAGAATACACATGTCTGAGTTTTTGACGACCGGGTTGTGCGGGTTGGCGGCGTTGGTGGGGCTGATTTTGTTTTCGGCGATTAAGATTGTGAAGGAGTATCAGCGGGGGGTGGTGTTTCGGTTTGGGCGGATTCAGGCGGCGCGGGGGCCGGGGATTATTTTGGTGCTGCCGTTTATTGAGACGATGGTGCGGGTGGATTTGCGGACGGTGACGCTGGATGTGCCGGCACAAGAAGCCATCAGCCGCGACAATGTGACCGTGAAGGTGAACGCCGTGGCCTACTACCGCGTGGTAGACCCGGTGGCTGCCGTCATTCAAATTGAGGATTACAATCGGGCCACCTGGCAGATCGCCCAAACGACGCTGCGAAACGTCATTGGACAGTCCACGCTGGATCAACTGCTGCAAGATCGGGAAGCGGTGAATGAGCGTTTGCAGCATATCATTGACGAAGCCACCGAGCCGTGGGGCGTGAAGGTGAGCATTGTAGAGGTTAAGGACGTGGAACTGAACTCGACGATGGTGCGGGCCATGGCTCGCGAAGCGGAAGCGGAGCGAGAACGACGGGCCAAGCAGATCCATGCCACGGGTGAACTACAGGCGGCGGAGCAGTTGGCGGAGGCCGCCCGCATCATGGCCACGGAACCGGGGGCCATGACGCTGCGCTATCTGCAAACGCTGTTGGAAATTGGCGTCGAGCAAAACACGACGACGATCTTTCCTGTGCCGCTGGACATGATGATGGCACTGATGTTGCCCCAAATGAAGCCTAAATAGGCGCGCGTGGCGCTTGATATGCCTGGCACGTCTCGCTCTCGCTTATGGCCGCTGCTGGCGCTGCTGGTGATGCCGGCATTAGCCTGTTCCCTCATCAGCCCGCCGCAGCGCCCGATTATCCCTACCCCACCCGCCATTCCCCTGGCCCTGGGCGAAATCCCGCCCAACCTGGTGCTGGACCCGGTGGGAAACGTTGCTCCCGCCGCCGATCCCCTGGTGGCGCAAATGGTTAACGACGTGTCTGTGCCCAACCTGGCCGCCTATGTGCAGACGTTGGCCAACTTCGGCACCCGCCACAGCCTGAGCGAGACCCAACTGGGGGATTTTGGCATTGGCGCAGCCCGCCTCTGGATTCACGACGAGTTTGTGCGCATTGGCAGCGGCCGGCTACAAGTGCGCTATGATGATTTTCGCCTGCCTTATTTGGGACTGGTGTCAGAACAGCGGAATGTCGTGGCCGTCCTGCCGGGTACCAATCCCAACGGCGACGTCTACGTCATCATGGCCCATTACGATTCGCGCAACCTGGACGTAGCCAATGGCAGCAGTCTGGCTCCTGGCGCTAATGACAACGGCAGCGGCATGGCGGTGCTGCTGGAAACAGCGCGGCTGATGAGCAGCCGCCAATGGAACCAGACGCTGGTGTTTGTGGCCTTTGCCGCCGAGGAACAGGGGTCACATGGCAGCAGCCATTTTGTGACGCAGCAAATGCTGGATGGATTCCGTCTGGACGCAGGCATCAACAACGACATTGTGGGCGGCCGGCCCGGCATCCCTCCCTCTATCCGCGTCTTTGCCACCGGCGACCCGTTCTCGGAGACGGCGCAGCTTGCCCGTTACATGCACTATGTCGCCGGGCTGTATGTGCCGGCATTTGGCATAGACATCCAATATACGTTGGATCGGGAAGGGCGGTGGAGCGATCACCGGGAGTTTGTGAATGCCGGCATTCCCGCCGTGCGCCTGACGGAATCCGTAGAAGACCCTACCGTGCAGCATACCAGCGCCGATACGCCCGATCGTCTGGACTACACCTACTTGCAACAAGTGGCGCAGCTTAATCTGGCCCTCGCCGCCAACCTGGCCGGCGCGCCGGCCCGCCCCGCCCCACCCGTGCTGGCGCGCATGGCCGACGCCGGCGCCTACATCCTCACCTGGCCGCCAGACCCGTTAGCGGCAGGCTACGCCATCTCTTTCCGCCCCCTGGATGCCCCTGGCTATGGCGACTTTCGCCTGGTCAACACCGCGCAGGCGGGCAACATTGCCCTGACTGGCCTGGATCCCACCCTCACCTACGCTGTCAGCCTGGCGGCGTTAGACGCTGCCGGGCGCATCAGCCTGTTCTCGCCAGAAATCATCACCGGTCCCAATTAATGGGGAGAGGACGCTGATGACGCTGAAAAGGCGCAGATAGGCGCAGATTGTATCTGCCAAATCAGCGACCTATCAGCGTCATCTGCGTCCCATTCATTATCCGCCGGGGGCGATTAAGACTTGCAGCGTACCGCTGTCGTCTAGCGATGTCACCGTTACCGTTATCTTGCCGGCGTCATTCATAAAGCCCAGGACGGTTGAATTTTCCCCAAGAACCACCGGATCGCCATCTGACTGGTAGCCCAGGGCTTCCATTTCGGTTTGATAAAACGAAACCACCTCGTCAAAGGGCGCCTGGGTACTGTAGATAACGATACCCTGGAACTGGCTGACGTTGGCAGCATCGGCCATCGTTGGCCAATCAGATTCGGCGGCATCGGTCAAACAGTCCGCCGGAATCGTCAATTCAGCCACCTGATTTAACTCCGTCAAGTCGTATTCCAGGGTCAGATTCCCCTCCGCGCTGGCGTCGCCGCCCGTAAACTGGTCACTGACGCCGGTAGCCTCCAACTGCATATGGGAGACAAAACCATATTCCTTAGACAGACACACCAGACCATCCAACTCCTCAGCGTCTTCAAAGCCGCCAGGAATATCACTTTGATTAAAGGTGTAGCAGTCGGACACGAAACCGTTGTGCGTTTCTTCGCCAACATAGTTGGCGTTCTGCAAATCCTTCAGCACGTCCTCTTCGGGGCGGATAATGGTGTTGAAGGAATCGCTGAATCCACCCATATCGGCAGCGCTGCCAGAGAAACAGCCCAGCCCCGTCATAGACGTGTAAATGGTGTCGCCAATCGTGGTCATTTCAATCACCTGCGCTTCACCCTGATCCGGCAGCCCGGACATGGTCAGGCTAATTCGGCTGGCCGGCGGACTCTGCACCGTCACCATATCCATATTCATGACGGTGTTCATAGCGCTGCCATCATCGGCCGTGCCCGCGAAATTCATGGTAATGACGGCGTGATAGCTGTTGTGCGATTCCAGGGCGCTGCTGACACCGGCCAGTTGGGCAGCAGTCAGCGGCTGCCCGGCCACGGCGGCCGTGGCCGCAGGCGCCTGGGTGGCTAAGGGGGCTTCGGTAGCCGCCGGAGCCAATGCCGCTTCTGTGGAAGCCGCTGCGGCGGCTGCCGGCATTTCCGCAGTTGCCCCTTCCTCTTCCGTGCTGGCTGTAGCGGCAGGGGCCATTGTGGCCGCCGGTTCTTCGCTGCCGCCGAGGCCACAGGCCAGCGCGGTCAGGCTTAAGATCAGCACTAAGAGGGTAATCCAACGAGTTGTTTGTTTCATCTTCCTTTCCTTCGGTATCTGATTGAGAAGTTAAACTTCTCGGCAAATTGACTAATGGGCCAATAATAAGAGTGTATGCAAACCACCTGGCACGGCAAATTAGCCACCTGCCTGACAACGTATGGCTCTCATCCCCTTCATACCTCGTACCTCATACTTCATACTTTATCACCGGCCACCCGCTCTATAGTGTATGGCTCTCATCCACACCCAGAACCAACGGCTGGCTGTCCGTCTCCGCGGCCACACGGGCGGCCCAGGCGGCCACGTCCACGGTAATGACCGGCCACGTGTTGTAGTGGCAGGGCACAACCTGTTTCGGTTTCAAGTAATCTAGCGCCAGAATGGAATCGTCCGGCCCCATCGTGTAATTGTCGCCGACGCAAAGCACCGCCAGGTCCAGGCCGGCCCGCCCAATCAGGGCCATGTCTGAAAACAAGGCCGTATCTCCAGAGATGTAAATCTTCTTGCCGCCCACTGTCAACAACAAGCCGCCAGGCATGCCACCGTCGCTGCCATCGGGCAGCATCGAGCCATGGAAGGCCGGCGTGAACTTGACGTGTCCAAACGGGTGGTTCCAGCCGCCGCCGATGTGCTGTCCATGCGTCTTGTGGTACCCCTGGTTTTCTACCCAGGAAGCAATCTCAAAATTGGCAATCACGGTGGCCCCGGCGCGTTTGGCAATAGCCAGGGTGTCGCCAACATGGTCTCCGTGGCCGTGAGTCAACAATATGTAGTCTGGATTCACCGCTGCGGCTTTGGTTTTAGCCAGCGGGTTACCGCTAAAGAATGGGTCTACCACCAGTTTTACGCCATCTACATTCAGGGACAAAGCCGAATGGCCATGAAAAGTCAGGGTAACAGACATGTCATATCCTCCTTTGGAAACAGTGGTGAGTGGCGAGTGGACAGTGCGGAAAGTTTGTGGAAATGCGCCGCGCCAAGTATAAACAAGCAGTCAGGGGGCGTCAAACAAAAAAGCGCCGCCAGAGGAGAGGCGGCGCTGTCAATAGTCAGAGAAGGTTTAGGAGGATCAGGGGGTGAGGCCGAGGCGTTGGGCGGCCTGCCGGCATAAACTGGCTCCGCCCGCACTCAACCAGCGCTGCAACGTGTCGCTGACGGCGCTGCCGCTTTGAATTTCGTCATAGATTCCCGTGCTCCAGACGTAATACCGCTGCGTTTCCGCGGCCCAATTGTCCCAGGTTGTGCCGGCAGCATACTGCCCACCGTTGTAGCCGGCAAAGGCCCGGCCTACGTCGCCGCCTGTCTGCTGCAAGCGCTCCACGTAGTACGTCAGACCACGACGGGCATTGGTGTCCGGGTCCAGCATATCTTCGCCTGCGCCAAAGTGAAAGGGCATCACCTGAAACAGCCCCTGCGCTCCGGCTCCAGACATCGCCTGCGGATCGCCGCACGATTCAATCTGCATGATGGTGGCGGCAATGTTCGGGTCCAGCCCATAGGCGGCGGCCCAGGCTGTGATCTGCGGGCCCCAATGCTGCACTTCTGGCGTAAAGACGCTGGAAATGCCGCTGGCCGGCAAAGCTGGCGACGCTGGCGCGACTACTTCGGCTTCGGCTGCTTCGGCCACCGCCACTGCCGGCGCATTTTCCTTCACTGCCGGCAGCTTTGTCACAAACAGCGCCGCCATACCCACCACAAACGCCAGAATAAAGAGCATACGCCGGTGGAACGGGTCTGGCCGCCAATACACCTCTTGCGACACTTGCACCTCGAAATAATCGTCCTCAGGCACATCCGCGTCGGTGAACGGTGTATTGATGGGGTTCATGTTGATGGGAAGTACGGCCATAATGAAAATCCTCTGGACAGGTCCCTATTGTAAACGGGTGTGAGCAAACGACCAAATAGGGTAATCGGAACTCAGGAGAATGCCATCCTGCCGACAGCCGCGCCCGTCCTAATCATCCTGACTGCTGCGCGCCTTAAACGGCAAACGTTGACCCAGGGGAGGCATCGGCGGGCGCTGCCGGTTGCGATTGTCAGGCGCGCGGTGAGCCGGCTGCGGCTGCGGCGCGATGGGGCGTCTGGGTTGAACAGGCGTCACCTGCGGGGCAGGATCAGGATAGGGGTCTGGTTGGTAGGCTTCATCCACCTCCACCGGGGTCGCGGCGGTTACAGGCGGGGTCACATCTGGCCTGGTTAGCTGAGGGACGTCCGTTCGCTGGGGCCGCAGTGGACGCGCGGTGGTCTTTAACTCCGGCTGTCCCGCTGCGGCAGAAACCGTTGGTCTGGATGGAGGTGCGCTGCGCGCCGGCGCAGATGCGTGGGGTGCGGGCATACGGGGTGCGGGCGCACGAGGTGCGGGCGCACGAGGTGCGGGCGCGCTGTGTACAGCGCGGGTAGCAGTGGCGCGGAGGTCGCCTAACATATGGTCGCCAGCCAGCGTGATGCCACCAATAAAGAGGATGCGCGTCAACCAGACAAGCACCGCCACGAAGATGGGCACGATTTGCAGCAGTTGCTCCCGGCTAAGCACTTCATTGCCAAACTGGTGGTTGAGCAGCGTCAACGAGATGGCCCACCACGTCATGAGGGCGTTCATCGTCGCCCCCAGCAGCCACGCGCCCATCAAATACCACACCTCTTTAGGCTCCTCTCGCCCTTTTTCCGGCGTGAAAAACCGCACCAGGCCGGCAAAGTCAATAGCGCAGAAGGCCACAGCCAGAATGGTAGCCCAACGCAGCCCCAGGAAGGCGACATCGCCCAACAGGTTAGCCAGGGCGTATTGGGTGGTGTCAAAATTGAACATCTCAAACGCCAGCAATGCCAAAGCCATAATCAAAGCAATGGCTGCCTGCTTGCGCAGGACGGGCATCCCCGCCAGGGGATTGTTGAAAGTCATGCTGTTCCTCATGTTTGCCTGCCTCTTCGAAAAATGTGGTTTGGGGTTCGTGAACAGTAGTCGGAAGTTCCGCCAATGGGTACGAGAATCGTAGGACAGAGTGTCAGTTTGTTCTCTCTAGCTAGAAAACAGGTTGGTGTTAACGCTGTCTGCAAAGGAATTAGAACATGCGTTCTGATTAAAGCAAATCATAGCACGGGTGTTCTATTGTGTCAAGCAAGAAATTGAGCCTGATGGGAATTGTCTATTGGGTAGGCGGGGGCTTGCGTTCAGGTGCGGCCAAAGAAGAAGGTGTCTTCTGGGCGAAATTTGTGGGGGGCGTTAGCGATAAGGGCGACGTTGTTGATGGTGATTTCCCAGTCAATAGAGGTCTGGCGGAACCAGTGCAGGACGGCAGGCAAATTATCGTCCGTCAGGTCCCCTTGCGCCAGCGTAATGTGAGGCAGCCAGCGATCCGCTTCATAATAGCGGGTAGGCTGGGCGGCAGCGGCGGCAAATGCCGGCCGCAGCAGCCCATGCAGCGCGGTCAGGGCCACGGAACGGACGACAGGCACATAGAGCACCAGGTGCGGATGGGTGAACAGCCCCAAACCGGTGGCCCGCGCACTAAAAGGAACCGCCTGCTGCGCAATGACTTGCAACGGCGACCGAATCTTGCCGGCATCAATACGCTCAGCAACGTAGTAAGAAATGTGGGGGATAGGCGTCTGGCGGGCGAGCACAACCAACCCGAACGTCCGCTCCAGGGCATCCCAAATAGCGCGGACGCGCGCTTCGTGTTGTTCGTCCAGTAGGGAAACGAGACCTTCCATAGTTTTCCTGATAATGGCCTGAATTATGACAAGGTAATCAGCCAAGCGCAAGAGGTTGTAACACACCTGGCGCGTTTGACTTCCCTGGGTGAAAGATTATACTTGAGAAAGAATAAATGTTCGATTATGCAATGCTTGAGTGAGGAAACCAGAAGATGGATTTTGTTAACCAGATTATCCAGGGGGATTGTGCTCAGGTTTTAAGGCAATTCCCCGATAATTCGATTGACCTCATTTTTACGTCACCACCCTATGCGGATCAACGCCAACACATGTACGGAGGGGTGAGGCCGGGTGCTTACGTAGATTGGTTCTTACCCAAAACAGAGCAGTTTTTGCGGGTCCTCAAACCTACAGGTACATTTATTCTGAACATCAAGGAAAGGGTGGTAGATGGGGAGCGGCATACGTACACAATCGAGATGATCTTAAAAATGCGACAGCAGGGCTGGCTATGGACAGAAGAGTTTATCTGGCACAAGAAAAATTCCTATCCTGGCAAGTGGCCCAATCGCTTTCGCGATGCCTGGGAAAGGCTTCTGCAATTCAACAAGCATAAAAGATTCCACATGTACCAGGAAGCGGTGATGGTCCCGATGGGCGATTGGGCCAAAGGGCGTCTGGCAAATCTTAGTGAAACGGATAAGATTCGAGATGAGTCCCATGTGGGAAGCGGGTTTGGCAAGAATATTTCCAACTGGCTGGGACGAGAGCTGGTCTATCCGACGAACGTAGTACACATGGCAACAGAATGCGGGAACAAGCAGCACAGCGCGGCTTTCCCTGTTGATTTGCCCGCCTGGTTCATCGAATTGTTCACCAGGCAGGATGATATTGTACTCGATCCTTTCGTTGGTTCAGGAACCACAGCGGTAGCCGCCATTAAACTGGGACGGCAATATGTGGGCATAGATATCAGCGCTGAGTTTTGCCATTTATCCCGCGAACGTTTGTGCGGCATTCAAATGCCACTTTTTACTACAAGGGAAGATCAACTTCGCCCATAGTTTGAACGGGTTTGCTCCTTTGGGCGGTGGGGAAAGCCCCCAACC
>CAZDSN010000143.1:0-8219 GCA_964507675.1 uncultured Ardenticatenaceae bacterium
ATGGATAGAGTAGCTGGCTTCGAACCAGTTGGTTGGGAGTTCGAGTCTCTCCGGGCGTACACGCCAAAAAGACTATGCCGGTGCCCGCATGGTCTTTTTGCTTTCTGGAGCGTGAACAGCCTGCCCCCGCTATAAGCCATCTACATTTTGTCTCTCAGGTGAAATAAACGCTGCCGGCAACTCCCTGTTGACCCACTCTGCAGAGTAATTTATACTGTATACACTGAGTAAGTCCCAATCCAGAAATCCAACAACCTATATCAGCAGTCGGGCGTTTGCAAATGCTGGCTGCACCAACCCCAATGTTGTCACACAGTTTAGGAGACAAGATGGACAGGCAACTCCGGTTAGTCAAAGTTTTGAGCGTATTCATGCTGCTGTTTTCTGTCATTCTCTTTAGCCGCGGCAATCCTACCCTGGCCGATTCTGGGAACCTTCCCGATGGGCCACGGGCGGAAGGAGAGATCGTCGCCCGTGTTTATTATGAAGACATGGCCGACATTGAAAAGCTGGCTGATTATGACCTGTGGGAATACAACAATCTGCAAGAAAAGTACGTTTTGGTGGGGATGAACGCCGATATCTATCGCCGCTTACAGGCCGAGGGGTGGCGGCTGGCCATAGACGAGGAAGCCACCGCCGCGCTTAACAATGTCTCCCAATTAGACACTTTTAATGGCGGCTACCTCACTACTGATGAAATCTACGCCGAACTGGCGGCCATTAACGCCGCGAACCCCACATTGACCGAGTTAGTAGATTACGGCGACAGTTACTGTAAGGAAGTTGGCGGTTGCACCACCCCTGCCGGTCATGCCTGGCCTGGCTACGATCTGCAGGCCATGCGCATCACTAATGAAGCCATTGCTGGCCCGAAGCCTGTTTTTGTCCTTATCGCCAACATTCACGCCCGCGAAATCACCACGCCTGAACTGGCTATGCGCTTTATTGATTGGTTGGTAGATGGTTATGGTCTCAACGCCGACGCCACCTGGCTAACAGACTGGCACGAAATTTACGTGGTGCCCCAGGTTAACCCGGATGGCCATTGGATTGTCGAGTTAGGCCCTTACTACCAGCGTAAAAACGCCAACCGCAGCAATGGCTGCACCAATAATTGGCCGCCCACCACCAGCACTCAGTACGGCATTGACCTGAATCGCAACCACAGTTTTGAGTGGAACACGGGTGGCACCAGCACCAACACCTGCTCCCAGACCTATCTCGGCCCCTCGGCCACATCCGAACCAGAAACTGAGCAGCTAGAAGATTTCATTCTCACGCTCATTCCCGATCAGCGTGGCCCCAGCGACAATGATCCCGCTCCCGAAAACACAACCGGTATCTTTATTTCCTTGCACAGTTATGGCGACCTGGTGCTCTGGCCCTGGGGCAACACCACGGCGGCGGCCCCCAACAAAACGGGTTTGCAGGCTATCGGTGACAAATTTGCCACCTACAATGGTTATCAATCTTGCCAGCCGTCCGTGTGTCTGTACATCACCAGCGGCACATCTGATGACTTTACCTATGGCGTCCTGGGCATTCCCTCCTACACATTTGAAATTGGCACTGCCTTCATGCCCTCCTACAACACCGTAGATTCTGTGCAGTGGCCTGAAAACAGACCCGCCTTTATCTATGCGGCCAAGATTGCTCGCACCCCCTACATGACGGTCAAAGGGCCAGACGCGCTGAACATCAACACCAGCGACGCGGGCGGCGGTAACATGAACCTGACTGCCACCATTAACGACAGCGCCAATGGCGGCCAGACGGTCGTTGGAGCATCTTACTACATTGATACGCCTCCCTGGGCTGGCGGGGCTGCCGGCAGCTTGAGCGCCAGCGATGGTAGTTTCAACAGCAGCAGCGAAGGAGCTACGGCCACCATTGATGTCAGCGGTCTTGCCGCCGGCCAGCACATCATCTTTGTCCAGGGACAAGACAGCCAGGGCAATCTGGGCGCTGTCAGCGCCGCCTTTTTTGATCCCAGCGACCTGGGTGGCGGCGGCGGCAGCAGCGACCTGATATATGCCAGTTCTTCCACCAATGGTGTGGCCGGCGGCGTTTCTTTTGCCGATGAGGATGTTCTCACCTACGACACAGGCACAGGTATGTGGACGATGTATTTTGATGGTTCTGATGTCGGGATGGGTGGCACAGACATTACGTCCTTTGACCTGCTAACGGACGGCAGCCTGTTGTTGACCTTCGATTCGACCACCTTCTCTGTTCCTGGCCTGGGTACGGTTGAAGATCGGGATATCATCCAGTTCATTCCTACTTCTACGGGGGATAACACTGCCGGCACTTTTGCCTGGTTCTTCGATGGTTCCGACGTGGGATTGACCACCAGCGCCGAAGAGATTGATGCGGTTGACTATACTGATGATGGCAAACTGATCATTAGTACCAGCGGTTCCTTCAGCGTCACCGGAGCTTCTGGCGGCGATGAAGACCTGGCAATATTTACCCCGACCGCCCTCGGTACAACCACCAGCGGTACCTGGGCGCTGTACCTGGATGGTTCTGACGTTGGTTTGAACAGCGCCGCCAGCGAAGATGTGAATGGCACGTGGGTAGATGCGGCTACGGGCGATGTCTACTTGACCACGCTGGGCTCTTTCTCTGTCACCGGCGTCAGCGGCGATGGCGCCGATATCTTCATCTGCGATCCTGGCACGCTAGGCAGCAACACGACCTGCACCTTCACCCCCTACTGGGATGGTTCAGCTAATGGATTTGCGGGTGAACTGCTGGACGTAGTCGTTATCGTTAAACCTTAGTACAGTATTGCGTAAATTTGTTCCGCTTTGCAGAACCCGCTAAAGCTTCTACTCCGGAGTCGAGGCTTTAGCCGGTTCCCGGAACGTACTGGTGCAATCCTGTATTTAGTGTTTTCTGGTCAAGAAGGTCAACTTCTGCGCAGAAGTTGACCTTCTCAATGGTTGCTGCTAACCCACTTTGGGATACCCTTGTAAAGGGTGCAAAGAACGGCAAGAGAACCGGCGAAACTTTGTGCCCTTTGCCCACTTTGTGGTTAGCAGTTATGCTAAAGCGAAAAATGATGGAGGTCTATGGTGAAATCACACGAATACGCCTTTGTCACCCACTGGCGCGTACAAAGCAGTTGCCAGGAAATCAGCGATGTTTTAGGCAATGCGCCCGATCTGGCGCGCTGGTGGCCTTCTGTCTATCTGGAGGTGAAAGAACTACAACCTGGCGACGCCAACGGTATTGGCAAAGTTGTTGATCTATTCACCAAAGGGTGGCTGCCCTATACGCTGCGCTGGCAGTTCCGGGTTACCGGCAACCAGCATCCGTATGGCTTTGCTCTGGAGGCGTCGGGCGACTTTGTGGGCCGCGGTGATTGGACTTTCCAACAAGATGGCGAATGGGTAGACATCATTTACCACTGGCGTGTGCGTGCTGACAAGCCGCTGCTGCGCTACTTTTCTTTTATCATGAAGCCCATTTTTTCCGCCAACCATCATTGGGCTATGCGTCAGGGCGAAGAGAGTCTAAAGTTAGAACTGCGGCGGCGACACGCCGCCCCCCAGACGCAATCTGAAGTTCCGCCTCCGCCTGGACCTACGTTCCAATTCTTGCTCCGTTAACGCCCGGCGCACCACGTAGGACAAACTGAAGGTTCGTCCTGCGTGACGACACAAGAAGGATTGTTATGCCCAAAGTTATTTCCGTATTTGGCAGTTCGTCCCCCCAGCCTGGCCAGCCTGCTTACGAACAGGCGCGACAGGTAGGGCGGTTGCTGGCCGAAGCCGGCTGCGCCGTGGCCACAGGCGGCTACAGCGGTACTATGTCAGCCGTCAGCCAGGGAGCGGCTGAGGCAAATGGACATGTCATTGGCGTTACCTCCGCCCAGATCGAACGCTTTCGCCCTCTGGGGGCAAACCCCTGGGTGCAGCAGGAGATTCGTTATGAATCGCTGCAGGAGCGGCTGCTGCATCTGGTCACGCAAAACAACGGCATGATCGTCCTGCCAGGGGGTATTGGCACGCTGTCGGAGATGACGCTGGCCTGGAGCTTCCTGCAAGTGGGTGAAATGGAGCCGCGTCCGTTGGTACTGTTGGGCGAGCAATGGCAGGCGACAGTGGCTTCCTTTGTGCAGCCAGGTTATGTCCGCGAATCCCATCTGCAACTGCTACAGTTTGCGGATACGCCGGAAGTCGCTGTTCGGGCCGTTATCCAGGCCACCGCCCCATGAAATCGTCTGATACCATTTTCCTCAAGCTGGGCGGTTCGCTGATTACCGACAAGACAGGTGTCGCGGAAGTGCGAACGGAGGTGCTGTTGCGGCTGGCAACGGAAATTGCGGCTGTGTGGCAGGCGCAGCCCCAACTACGTCTGCTGATGGGGCATGGCAGCGGCTCGTTTGGTCATGTCGCCGCTGCCCGTCATGATACCCGTCACGGGGTGCAAACAACCGCGCAGTGGCATGGTTTTACAGAAGTAGCCAGCGCGGCGGCCACCCTCAATCGTCTGGTGGTGCAGGCGCTGCATGCAGCGGGTTTGCCCGCCTTTTCTGTGCCTCCCTCGGCCTCGGCCCACTGCCAGGATGGACAGATCACGTTTATGGCCGTGGAGCCGGTGCGGCAGGCGCTCGATGCCCACCTCTTACCTGTTGTTTACGGCGACGTAGCTTTTGATTCCATGCGCGGCGGTACGATTGTTTCCACCGAGGAAGTCATGGGTTACCTGGCGGCCTACTTGCAGCCGCGTTGGTTTTTGTTGGCTGGCGATGTGCCTGGGGTACTCGATTGGCAGGGAGAGGTGGTGCCCTGGATTACGCCGGCGAATTTTGCCGGCATTCAAACAGCGTTAGGTGGCTCTCGTGGCACAGACGTGACCGGAGGCATGGCCGGTAAAGTGCAGGCCATGCTGGACCTGGTACAGCAGGCCCCCGGTTTATCGGTGCGCATATTCTCAGGATTGACGCCGGGCCTGCTGCCGGCAGCTCTGCAGGGACAGGAGCATGAAGGAACCGTTATCTGCCATCAGCTTCTGCCAGATGCCGGCCCAGCCTGATAAAGCGTCTTATTAGCAATTTGATCCGCGGAATCCTGATCTTCAGCGCTACAGTTTTCAATTTTCCGCTGCCGGAGGCTGTGATTGCCAGGCTGGCAGGCGCTTCTCCAGGAAAGCGCTCATGCCCTCACGTCCCTCTGCACTGGCCCGCCGCTGCGCAATGAGCTCGCTCGTGTACGTTCGCATCTCTGCTTTGGACCAGCCCACTACCTGCCCTATTAACGTTTTGGCTGCGGCCTGTGCCCCTGGCGCGGCCTGTAGATACTCGCTCACCCGCTGCGCTACCACTGCATCCAGTTCCGCCTCGTCAGCCGCTATGTGATGCACCAACCCAATGTGGCGGGCGTGGACAGCATCGAACCGCTCGCCGCTCAGAAACAACTCACGCGCATGGCTGGGGCCTATTTTGGCTACCACGAACGGGGAGATAACTGCCGGCACAATACCCAACCGCGCCTCACTGAAACCAAACTTAGCGCCAGCCATGGCTGCCACGCTGTCGCAACAACTTACCAGACCTGCCCCACCGCCAATAGCCGCGCCGTTGATTCGTCCAATAATTGGCCTGGGACAGCTATCCACTGCCTGCATCAGGTCAAAAATCGCCTCTCCATCAGCCACGTTTTCGGCAAAAGTAAAATCCGCCGCTGCCCGCATGAAAGCCAGGTCAGCGCCGGCGCAAAAAGAACGTCCTTTTCCCGTCAACACGATCACCCGAATGGACGTGTCTGGCGTTACCCCCCGAAAGAACGCCGCCAATTCAGCCACCATTTGCGGATTGAACGCATTGTGATTCTCTGGCCGGTTCAGCGCCACGATCACCACATCCCCATCTGGCTTTACTTCTATTGTTTTCATGCTAACCCCAAAGAAAAACCCTCCGCAGCCAGCAGGGGATGGGAGGGTTTTATTGTCAGGTCCTCACAACCGCCAGACGGGATCAGGCATTCATCAGCTTTTCAAAAGCAAGCCTGTCCAACGTTTCCACATCCAGCAGCGTACGCGCCAACTTCACCATTTTGTCCCGATTTTCCTCAATAATGCGCCTGGCGCGCACGTAACACCGGTCCAGGATTTCGCGTACTTCCTGGTCAATGGTGCGGGCTGCCTCTTCGCTGTAATCCCGCCCGTAGGTCATATCGCGCCCCAGGAAGATGCTGCCTGTCTGTTCCCCGTAGGTGCGCAGCCCCAGCGTCGCACTCATGCCATAACGCATTACCATGTCGCGGGCAATGCTGGTTGCCTGCTGCAAGTCAGACGAGGCGCCGGTGGTGATCCGCTCGAAGAAGACTTCTTCCGCCGCGCGGCCGCCTAAGGCCATCGTTATCTGATCCTCAAAGAACTCACGGCTGGCTGTCATCCGATCCTGCGGCAGCGGCATCACATACCCGCCAGCCTGACCGCGCGGAATAATCGTGATTTTTTGCACCGGGTCTGTATTCGGCAAGTAGAAACTTACCAGCGCGTGGCCGGCTTCGTGATAAGCTACCGTTTCCTTTTCCTCCTCGGTGATCACGCGGCTTTTCCGCTCAGGCCCCATCACCACGCGGTCAAAGGCGTTTTGGAAATCTTCCAGGCTAACCTGGCGCTTATTGCGTCGTGCGGCAAAAATGGCTGCCTCATTCACCAGATTTTCCAGATCTGCTCCGGCGAAACCGGCTGTCAAACGGGCCATGTCCGCAAAACTAACCTCGGAAGCAATTGGCTTGCCGCGCGCGTGAACCTTCAGTATCTCTTCGCGCCCTTTGATATCTGGCAAATCCACAATCACTTTGCGATCAAAGCGACCTGGGCGCAGCAGCGCCGGGTCGAGAACGTCAGCCCGATTAGTCGCCGCAATGACGATAACGTTGGTGTCATTGGAGAAACCATCCATCTCCACCAGAATCTGGTTGAGGGTTTGCTCCCGTTCATCGTTTCCCCCACCCAGCCCGGCGCCACGCTGGCGGCCCACAGCGTCAATTTCGTCAACGAAGACAATCGAGGGTGCGTTTTCTTTGGCTTTATTAAACAGATCACGCACGCGGCTGGCGCCAACGCCTACAAACATTTCCACGAATTCGGAGCCAGAAATGTGATAAAAAGGGACGCCCGCTTCACCAGCAATGGCCCGCGCCAGCAGCGTCTTGCCCGTGCCTGGGCGGCCCACCATCAACAATCCTTTGGGAATACGCGCGCCCACCTGGATAAACTTCTCTGGCTCCTTCAGGAACTGCACGATTTCTTGTACTTCTTCCTTGGCTTCATCCACACCGGCCACATCGTCAAACCTGATTGTGGGACGGTCGCTATCGCTGATGTTGCGCGCCCGGCTGCGCCCAAAGCCAAAGATGTTGTTGCCGCCACCCTGCATCTGGCGAAAGCCGCGCGAGAAGATCCAGATCAGCAAAATGATGGGGCCGACTGAAAATAGAATGCTGAAGAGGGTGTTACGGCCTGAAGCGTCGTTAATGTAAATGGGCGCGGCCCCAATCGTGGCTGTATCTACGCCGTTGGCCTCTAACTGCTGGAAGATGTCGCCATCATCTTTTACCGAAGAAAAAGTAGTTCCATTCTTGAGGATGACTGTCAGCCGGTTGCCGCTTACCGTTAATTCGTCAACGGAACCCCCCTTGACATATCCGACCACGTCGGAAAACGGAATTACCTCGTTGGTGTTCAGCCCGCCGCTGAAGATGATCTGGGCTCCCAGAATTAATAAGATAGCAGTGACGATCCATACCCAAACGGGAATTGGAGCGCGATTGGTCGGTTGTTCGTCCATTTTTTACCTGTGATTGAATCTTCGCCGTAAGAGGCTGCCTGTGGGCAAACGTTAACCGGGAACAGACCGCCTCGTCATATTATTACGTTGAGCTGCGCTAATGGGTTTGGGGATGCAGTGGTCATTTCCACGCCTGACTTTATGTTACCAGCCAGGAGGATAAGGACTCCCGCCGGCGCCGCAAACTTCTGCCCAGATCCAATTAGCCCAAACGGACAGCAGTCAGCTTGTTTCGTCCCCATTATCGAAATTATATGTCAGAAAAGCGTTTGATACAGGCTTATTCCCAAGATGATCTCATGCGTGTTTAAGTTTGCGTCGTTTCCCACATTCGACCCAAGTTGTTTTGTGGCATATAGAAGTTCAGTTTCTGTCAGAAGTTGAACATCTTCGGCCTGCCAAGAAC